>DASQRI010000107.1:0-4606 GCA_035642975.1 Mycobacterium sp. | reverse complement strand
CATCGCAGAGAGCGCGGTCAGTTGACAGGTACCTGCCTGCCAGAACGGCGCCCGGTGTCAACGGCGCTCGAATTTTGACCCTCTGGCGGCGGTTGAATTTTGACCCCCTGCTTGCTTGCTGATGGTCAGTCGTCGGTTGTTCCGGCTGCGGGGACGCGGCCGAGGTCCCGGTTCTTGAGGCGGTAGCTGTCGCCTTTCAGGGCGATCACCTCGGCGTGGTGGACCAGTCGGTCGATCATGGCGGCGGCGACGACGTCGTCGCCGAAGACCTCGCCCCAGCGGCCGAAGACCTTGTTGCTGGTGACGATCAAGCTCGCCCTCTCATACCGTGATGAGACGAGTTGGAAGAACAGGTTCGCCGCTTCGGCTTCGAAGGGGATGTAGCCCACTTCATCGACCACGAGCAGTGGATAGCGACCCAGTCGGATCAGTTCGGTTTGCAACCGGCCGGTGTGGTGGGCCTGGGCGAGGCGGTCGACCCATTGGGTGGCGGTGGCGAACAGCACCCGATGCCCGGCCTGACACGCCCGGATCGCCAGCCCGGTCGCGAGGTGGGTTTTCCCGGTGCCGGGCGGGCCCAAAAACACCACGTTGTCCTTCGCGGTGACGAAGTCCAGGGTGCCCAGATGCGCGAGGGTGTCACGTTTCAGGCCGCGGGCGTGGTCGAAGTCGAACTCCTCCAACGACTTGCGGGCCGGGAACCGGGCAGCGCGGATGCGGCCTTCGCCGCCATGGGATTCCCGGGCGGAGACCTCGCGTTGCAGGCAGGCCACCAGGAACTCCTCATGGCTCCAGGACTCCGCCCTGGCCCGCTCGGCCAGCCGGCCAACGGACTCCCGCAGCGTCGGCGCCTTAAGCGCCCGGGTCAAAAACGCGACCTCGCTGGCCAGGTCGCGGGTCGCGGTCTTGGAAGCGGCCATCACGCCACCCCGCCATCGTCGATGCCCAGGGCGGTGTCGTAGTCGGCCAGGCACCGTTGGGCCACCTCGGGTTCGGGTGCGGGGCGGATCAGCCCGATCCGGTCGCGGCGCAGCAGCGTCGCCGCGGCGACGTGCTCGGGGTCAGACACGGTCTGATGGTTAGCCCACAGCCGATGGTGGTCGGCGACGAGCTTGCCCTCGCAGAACACCCGCACCCGGGCAAGGTCGGCGAGGACCTCGACCCGGCGCCCGATCACCGCGGGATGCACCGAATAGTCATTGCCGTCGAGCCGAATGTAATGATCGCGGGCCAGCCGGGTCGAGGCCCGCCATCCCGTCGCCGGGGCGACCGGGGGCAAGCTCAGCATCGCCGCCTTATCAGCGGTAATCCGGTCACACCGAGCGCAGCCCAACACCCGCCGGACCCGCCGGTTGGCCCCCTCCAACCACACGCTGAGCTGGGCGTTGAAATCCGCTGGTGAGCTAACCGTCCGACCCGGTAGGAAAGAACGCTCCAAATAGTCATGGGCCCGCTCCAGCAGCCCCTTGGCTTCCGGATCGGCGGGCCGGCAGATCACCACCTTGGACCCCAGCGTGCCCCGAAACGCCTGACAATCGCGGGTCAGCTCGCTGCGCCCACCACGCCACCGCCCGATAACGCCCTCACCATCCCACACCAACACCCGCGGTACCGCACCCAACGCGCCCAGATGCTGCCACCAGCCAGCGAACAAGTCCTCCGCGCCGCGGGTCGGCAACAACACCGCCGATAACCAGCGCGAATAACCCATCGCCATGGTCAACACCGGCAGCTGCTTAGCGGTGCGGGTCTGTCCACACCCCACCAGCAGCTCAATATCGGGAAACCAGAAATCATGCTGGCCGATCTCCCCAGCCGCATAACTCGTCCGACCAGCCGGATCCGCAGGCAGATACACCGGACGCAGCTCCGCGACCCGACCCGAGAGCACCCGGATCGACCGCTCCCACCCGATCCGCTCCGCGATGACCGTCGCCAGCATCGTCGGATACACCCGCAGCAACTCCCGGATCCTCGGCTCGACCTCGTCCACGATCGACCCCGCCCCGACCCGGACATACCGCGGCGGCCCCACCGCGACCAACGCCGCCTTCACCGTGTTGCACGAACACCCCATCACCCGCGCGATCTCCTTGATCGGAAAACCGCTCCGCCCGGTACAACCGACGGATCTCAGCCCAGTCCTCCACGCACAACACCCCCTCGTCCTCCCCAACTCGGTGCGAACCAGGACCACGGCGCAGGGAGTCAAAATTCGGATGCCGCGCAGGGGTCAGTTTTCACGTGCCGTCGACACCGGGAAGTGGAAGCCGGCCGGAAGGGCGTCGGAGGTGGTCACAGTGTGCGCCGGGCGGCGCAGAGAGCTAGCTGGTGAAAGTCCAGTCGGACCGGCCCCAAGCGGGGTCCGTAGCCGAAGGCGGGGGTAATGCCTCGCTGGGCGTCGTTGGGAGGCACGGCATGGTGGTCGTGATGGTGGTCTGCCGTGTGGGGCTGGTCAGTGGCGCAGGACAGGGCGCCTGCCGTGAGGTGGGGTCTGAAGGGTTTGAGGCGAAACACCGAGCCGTAGCCGAGAATGGCGAACCGGTCGGCCCGATCCAGGTGATGCCGAGCCTGCACTATGGGGGCGAAGGAAATACTTGGGGCGCCTGGGCACAACAAGGTGTGTGCGGGCGGCGCGGTGGGAAAGTTCTCTGCGTTACCCCGGGATATCTCGTACGGTCCCACTCGACGGAGTTGGGTAGCTGGGCGTATAAGCCGCAAGGCGAAATCGCTGGTGATGCCGTGCGAGAAGTCGGAGTGATCCATGGTACTGATGAACCAAGGAACAACAGAAACCTTGGGACCGACGCTTTGTGCGGCGGCGGGCGGTGACCCAAAAGGCACCGACCCGGGGAAGGGGTCACGGTGGGAATGGTGAACCTGATGTGATGCCGAGTGAGTAGGCGGCGACGGGCTGATGGTTGCTGAGGCAATGACCGAGACGACGCTGGGCGAGGATACTCGGGATGGCATTCTGGTAAGCCAGGTAGGAAAGGAACGTGTGCAGGTGCGGAAGGCGCACTCGCTGATCGGACGGGTTTATGACCCGCGCAATCTAGCGCGGGCGTGGGCGCGGGTGAAGGAAAACCGAGGCGCCGGTGGTGTGGATCGGATCAGTATTGACCGGTTCGAGCGTGAACATCGGCGTTATCTCACGGTGTTGCATCAACGGCTGGCGGAGGTGCGTTATCGTCCTTTGCCGGTGCGTCGGGTGGAGATCGACAAACCGGGGTCGACGGCTAAGCGTCCACTAGGCATTCCTGCGGTGGTGGACCGGGTGTGCCAGCAGGCGCTGCGCCAGGTTCTGGAGCCGATTTTCGAACCGACGTTCTCCGAGGTCAGCTTCGGGTTTCGTCCGGAGCGGTCGGCGCATATGGCTATGCGCCGGATCTGGGGTCAGATGCAGGAGGGTGGGAGATGGATCGTCGATGCCGATATCGCCGATTTCTTCGGGACGATCTCGCATGATCGACTCGTCGCGCTGGTAGCGGAACGAGTCGCCGACAGCAAGGTGCTGAGTCTGATCCGTCAGATACTCACGGCCGGAGTACTGCGAGACGGTGTCTATGAGAGCACAATCGCTGGCACGCCACAAGGTGGGGTCATCAGTCCGTTGCTCAGTAATATTTATCTGCACGTTTTTGACGAGCAGATGCAGCGGGCGGGATTCCAACTTACGCGCTACGCTGACGATTGGCTGTGCGTATGCCGGACTCGCGAGGAAGCGGAACGGGCACTGGCGAGCGCCCGTTCGGTGCTGGAAGGACAGCTCGGGTTACGCATTCATCCAGAGAAGACCAGAATCGTGCACGTCAGCCAAGGGTTCGAGTTCTTGGGCTATAAGATTGGACTGGGTCGGGGGTTGCGCTTCAAGTCAGGTGGTATCGGCCTGTATGCGATACCTCGGCAACGGTCGATCGATCGGTTCAAGGACAAGGTGCGGGCGCTGACACGACGCCGCATCGCCGTACCCCTGGAGGAGCTGATACATGTCTTGAACCCGGTGATCAGGGGATGGGGCATGTACTATCGGCGCGCGAACGTGCGCCGGTTGTTCAATCGGCTCAACAGGTGGATCGTGCGCCGGATCTGGGGCTGGCGGTTCAAACGCTGGCGCAACGCCGGATGGCGGACGCTACCGGAGACCCGCCTCTACGGTGAATACGGGCTGGTCAACCTTCTGCAACTGATTCCCAGCATGCGCGAATACTACCGCCAGAAGGGCTACACCCATTGAGAGCCGCTTGCGGGAAAACTGCACGAGCGGTTCGGTAGGGCGGGCGGAGGTAGCGGACTGCTGTCCGCCGCCTCCCCCGACCCGACAGCTGGTTTTGCCACGACCGTCACGTTTGGCGTCGCTCATCGACAACCAAAGGGATTCACCAGATGTTTCGGCTGGTAGAGCACCTGCGGGAGCGATCCGATAAACTCCGTGACGTCATTTGATTTTTACTGGGTCCTGGCTTAGGGTGCACTGCCGAATTATCTCGAAGGTCATCCCGGTGGAAGGGTGGTTAGTGGGCTTGGGTGTGCGTGCCGATCCCGGTGGTGACCGGGCTGTGTTGGGTGTGTGTCGGGTTTGCTGGTGTGGTGGGTCCGCGCCCGT
>DASQRI010000106.1:0-4041 GCA_035642975.1 Mycobacterium sp. | reverse complement strand
TGCTGGGCGGCGCCTGAAACGTCCACCGCCGGTTGATCAGGTACGCCGTCGTGGTGCCGGCGATGAAGCTGATGGATTTGGCGACGTTGACCTGGAGGCCCGCCCGCAGCAGCAGCACATAGAGACCGAAGTCGACGACGGCCGACAATCCGCCGGTGACGACGAATCGCCACACCTGGGTCTTCAACGGCAGCTGGGCAGTCGCCGCGATCTCGGTCATCGGCGCAAAGTCTACGGCGGACTACCGCGGGTATTGCACGTCCAGCAGTTCGACCTGGTCTTCGCCTTGTGGCGTTGTGTAGGTGACCGTGTCGCCGGCTTGTCGTCCGGCCAGCGCCAGCCCTAACGGGCTGCCCGCGGTCAATGCCTCGGCTTCACCGGCGATGGGTGCCTCTTCGATCACCGAGATCACCTGCATCTTGACCACCGCGCCGTCGGAAAACCGAAGCGTCACTTCGGTGCCGAAGGGCAGCGTGCCCGTACCGTTCGTCGGGGGTGGTCCGGCGTGCAGCAATCGGTCGAGTTCGGCGAGACGCTCGTCGAGGGCGGCCAGTTCGTCCGCGCGCTGGATGGCATCGGCGGCGTCGGCGTGATCGCTGACCGCGCCGCGGTCGTTTCTGACCTCGGCCTCCAGGCGGTCCCGTCGTTCCCGCAGCCGCGCCAACTCGGCTTCGACGCGTTCGCGTGACTCACCGGTGAGCCCCGAGGGCTCGACTCCTTTGCTCACCTCTGCCAACCTTTCGTGGCGCTACCAGGAGTTCACGGAGCGCTCAGATTTCGCGTTGCTGTTCGTCATTATTCATACGCCGCCAATCCGATGTGTGGTTGCAGTATTTACACCACGCTGGGACTGGTCAGGGTGTTGCTGTTTGTCCGAATTCCCGCAGCTTTGTCGGGTGTGGTCCTCTACTGTTATCGGCACGAGTTCTGGGCGGGGGCGCCGGAGTCGCGCGTAACGAAGCACACGAGAGCTGGTGCCAGATGAGCGGTGCCCCGGCGATCATTATCGGCAGCGGCTTTGGGGGGGCGGTCGCCGCCATGCGGCTAGGCCAGGCCGGCGTGGAGACGATCGTTTTGGAACGCGGACGCCGCTGGACCATCACGGATCCCTCCCGAGACGACACCTTCTCGACGTTCAAAAACATGGACCGTCGTGCCGAGTGGATGAACGCCGTCAGCAAGACGCCGCTCTATGAGGGGAAGCCGATCGGCAGGTATGCCGGTGTCCTCGAGGTGGTTCCCGGCAAAGAGCTGACGTTACTGGCGGGCGCGGGCGTGGGCGGCGGATCCTTGGCCTATGGCGGCATTCTTATTCAGCCGCCGGGGAAATTCTTTCGCGAGGTGTTTCCCGAAACCATCGATTACGACGAGATGGATCGCGTGTATTTCCCGCGTGTCCGTTCAGTTATCAAGACCGCTCCCATTCCCGACGATGTGCTCAATTCCGAGTACTACGCCGGGCTGCGCGTGCTGTGCGACCATGCCCGCAAGGCCGGTTTCGAAGAACGCGCGTCGTCCACCGATGCTCGCGACGGTTTGGTGCGCTTCCCGATGGCGGTGGACTGGGACATCATCCGTGACGAGATCGCTGGCCGCAAAGTGAAGTCGGTGATCGCGGCCGAGTTTTGGCTCGGCAACAACAGCGGCGGCAAGCAGACACTCGACCGGGATTATCTCAGCCGGGCCGAAGCAACCGGACACGTGAAAATACTTCCGCTGCACCAAGTTACGGCGATCGGCGAAGCGCCGGGCGGCGGCTATACGGTGTCCTGCGACAACATCACCGACGAGGGCGAGGTCATCACGCAGCTCACGCTCAACTGCGACCATCTGTTCCTGGCGGCCGGTGCGCTGGGCACCACGCACCTGCTGATGCGCGCCAAAGCCCATGGCGGCCTAACGCGTGTCAACGACCAACTCGGCGAAGGTTTCGGCGATGACGGCGACATGTTCCTGATCCGCGGCGGGTTGTCCGAGACGACCAACCCGCATCTGGGCGGCCCCGGGGCCATTGCGGTCTGCAACTATGAAAACCCGATTCAACCCACGGTCATGATGCGGGCATCGTTTCCCCGATTCGCCACGGATTACCCGAACAACGACGCCCTCGCCACCTTCGTGTTTACTCATAACTTCAATCGGGGCAGATTCACCTACGACTCGGTCGGCGACACCATGGACCTGGATTTCACGCCCGAGCCGCCCGACGCGGTCAACCATCTCGTCGAGCGCCTCAACCGGGCCGTCGGAGGCAGTCTCGTCTCGAGCGGTTCCCGCATCACCGGTCACCAGTTGGGTGGCGCGTGCATGGGTAGCGTGTGCGACCCCGAAGGCCGCGTTACGGGGCACCCTCACCTCTATGTCGTGGACGGAGCATTGCTTCCGGGTTCGAGCACCTGTACCAACCCCGCCTTGACGATTGCCGCCATCGCCGAGCGCTGCTTGGAACGCATCATCGCCACGGACCTGAAAACTAACCGCACAGCCCCAGCTGCCTAGCCAGGAGACCGACACCATGAGCGACCAAGCGACCTCAGAACGTATTGCGGCAGAGTGGTTTTCCGCTCTGGATCGCGGCGACATCGACGGGGCCATGGGCCTGTTGGCGCCAGACGTCGAATGGGTCAACCTACCCAAGGTTCCCGGTGTCAGCGACATCATCCCCTGGCTGGGGACCTGTCACGGTGTTGAGGAAGTACTCGCTTCCTTCCGCGCCCGCGACGCCGTTACCGAGGTTCAGCTTTTCGAGCCCGGCAAGCTGGTCGTCCAAGGCGACCAGGCTTTCGGCACGGTTCATGACATCTCGCAGATCAAAAGCACCGGGGCCCAGTTCGACATCGAGTTCGCGACGTGGATGCAAATCGAGAACGGCAAGATCGCCAAGTGGAAGTCTTACTGTGACCCTTCGCCGATCATCGCCGCCTTCCGGTACAACCTGAACGGCCAGTTGCTGTTGGCGATCGACAGCGACAACGTGGTCCTGGCCGGGCAACTGCTGCAGATGGGCGCCGATGCCAACGCTCGCGATGCCAAGACCGGCCTGACGGCCCTGATGCTTGCCGCCTGTCATGCGAACGTCGCGTTGGTTGAGGCCTTGCTTGCGGCGGGCGCCGACCCATTGACCACCGATAGCCAGACCGGCGCCACACCCCTGCACAAGGCGGCTCAGGGCGGCAGCGTCGAGGTGGCCCGGCTGTTGGTTGAAGCGGGGGCATTCGTCGACGCCGTCACCCCGACGATGGGCCACACGGCGATCATGGACGGGCTTTGGTACAAGTTCCCCGCTTTGGTGAAATACCTTGTCGATCAAGGGGCGAACCTTCACTTCGGCACGCACTACGGCTTCTCGATGATGGAGCACCTGCAATTCGAGTTGAACGTCAACACGCTCGGGAAGGAAAAACTGCTGGAGATCGATGCCTTGTTCAAGCAACGTGAGCAAGCCGATCAGGACGCCATCGACAACCAGAAGGTGATGGCCGCCACCAACAATGGCGACACCTCGACGGTGCAGCGCCTCGTCGCCGAGGGGACGAGTGTCAACACCGTCTACCCGCATGTCAACACCTTCTCCGACGGCCATACGCCGCTGCTGGTGGCTGCCCGCGACAACCATGCCGAGATCGTTGGCGAGTTGCTCAAAGCGGGTGCCGAAGTGCGAGTGGTCGATTGGGTCTTCAAGGGATCGCCGATCCATAAGGCGACCTACAACGGACGGCCTGAAATCCTGCGCATGATCCTCGATCATCCAGACGTCGACATCGATGTCCAGGGGCCGATCAACGGGTACACGCCGATTCACGACGCGCTGTGGCACGGCTATACGGAATGTGCCGAGATGCTCCTCGACGCCGGCTGCCGGTTGGACCTGAAGGGCCACGACGGCAAGACTCCGTTACAGGTCGCGGTCGACGTCTACGGGCCGGACGCCGACATCGTCAAGCGCATCCGGGAGATGGTGGGCACAACACCGGCCACGCCTCTGGTGGGCGGCTGAAGCAACGATGCGTGCTTTCGACCGATGGTGCATTCCCATGCTGG
>DASQRI010000105.1:0-8961 GCA_035642975.1 Mycobacterium sp. | reverse complement strand
GAATTTCACTGCCATCCCGCGTACGCCCGGAGCATTGTCGGGCTGCTTCGGGTTGCCTGAGCCGCTCGAGAATCGGACCAGCGCGGGCACCGTCGAACCGTTGAGGTGCGCTGCGCGGGAGAGCTGGCCGGCCTCGGGCGTGGCGGTGAAGCTGCCGCGGTACAGCTTGCCCTTGGCGTGCAGAGCCCGGTAGCCCGGTTGCGCCCCGCCGGCGTGCCGGATTGCGTCCATTGCCTGATCAGGAGTAATCACAGCGGAATCCTAGGCTCTCAACCGGCATCTGGTAACGGCTTATCGAGCAAATTGAGCAGGTCCCACTCGGTCTCGCAGACCCGGCGGCCGATAGCTGCCAGCTCCACCGAGCGGGTCTGTCCGCTGAGGTGGCGCTCGGCCTGGTAGCGACAGATGACACCCCAGCGCAGCGTGGCCAGGACCAGCCACCAGTGAAACGCCGCCCGATCGACCGCGATACCGCTAGCCCGCTCGTAGCCGCCGAGGAAGTCCTCGATGTTGCCCAGCCCGCCGGCGGCGCGGTCGGTCGGCGCGCCGAATCGCCAGGCCCGAATGCAGAACCAGGCCAGGTCTTCGTAGACCTCACCGATGTGAACCAGCTCCCAGTCCAGCACGGCAGCGAGGTCGGATCCGTCGACGATGAGGTTGCCCATCCGATAGTCACCGTGCACCAGGCGCGGTGGTGACGGCGCCGGCCGGTTGGCGGCGAGCCACCGAAAGGCCCACTCGAATGTGGCGGTGGTGTCGCCCATGGTGTCCAACCGTCCGCGCCACTCAGCCAGCTGATCCTGTGTGGTCAACGCGGGGTCCTCGGCGTCGGCTCGGTGGATGGCGGCCAGCGCCTGCGCGCACTGAGGTAGCAAGCGGGCCCGGCCCGCGTCGTCCAGCTGACGCTGGATGCGACGCACGATCGTCTCGCCCATGATCTCGTCGCAGATCAGAAATGGATTGCCAAGTGCGCCAACGGAATCATCGGCGACCAGGATGTGGGGGACCGGGGCGCCGGCAGCAGCGGCGGCGGCTTGCGCGCGGGCCTCGAGTTCCATGCTCGCATGCATGTCATCGGGCGGTCCGATGCGCAGGATCAGCGAGCGGCGTTCATCGGGTGCGACGGCATCGAACGCCCAGGTGCTGCGGCTGGCTCCGCCGGTCAGTGCTCGCAGGTTCTCGATCGCGGCGTCGACGCCCAGTGCGGTTGAGACCACCCCGGCCAGCGGGGCCGAGAGGTCCGCAGCGACCGTCACTTCTTGCCGAACTTGAACAGGCGCTGGGCCACCCGGCGGATTTGGATCTCCTCGGCGCCCTCGGTGATCCGGTAACGGCGATGATGACGGTAGATGTGCTCGAAGGGCTCGTGACGGCTGTAGCCCAGGCCGCCGAAGATCTGCATCGCACGATCGGCGGCGTCGCAGACCAGCCGATTGGCGCGGTAGTTGGCCATCGAGACCTTGTCCGACACTTCCATGTGGTGGTCGCGGTCCAGGTGCCAGGCCGCGTACTGCACCAGCAGGCGCACCATCTGGGCTTCGGTCTGCAGCTCGGCCAGCGGCCACTGCACGGCCTGGTTGGTCGACAGCGACTTGCCGAAAACCATACGTGTGCCGGCGTATTCGGCGGCCCGATCGATGCAGTACTGCGCCGCACCCAGACTGCTGGCAGCCTGCCGAATTCTGTTCTCGTGCAGAAATGTTTGCGCGACTTCCAGCCCGCGATTCACCTCCCCGAGCACCGCATCGGCGGGTACCCGGACATCGGCCAGCTCGACCTCGCCGTGATCGGTGGGCATGTTGAACGTCCACCAGTAATACGGGACGCTGAAGCCGGGCGCGTCGGTAGGCACCAGGAAAGCAGTGATGCCCCGAGCCTGGCCCGGTTCACCCGACGTGCGGGCGAAGATCAAGTCATGGGTGGAGCGGTGTACGCCGGTGTTGAATCGTTTGGAACCGTTGATCACCCAGTCGTCGCCGTCGTGTTCGGCGTGGGTTTCCAGCCAGGTCGCGTCCGAGCCGTGCAGCGGCTCGGTCAGCCCGAAAGCCATCGAGCGTTCGCCGGTGATCAACGCTTCGGACCAGACGGCGCGTTGCTCGTCGGTGCCGAACCGCTCCATCATGATCACCTGCGGGAAGTTGCCGACGATCGATGACTCGTTCTGCAGGTCGTTGTGCAGTCCAAGGCCCTTGTGCGCCAGATGCTCCCGGATGACTGCCATGTCGACGTTGGTGCCGTCGCGACCACCCAGCGACGCCGGCAACCCGTAGCGCAGCCAGCCGGCCCTGTCGGCCCGTCGGCGCATCTCGGAGAGCAGATCTTCCCACTCCCGGGTCGGGATGCCGTCGTTGTCCCAATCGGTGCGGGCATGCTCGCGACGCTGGTCGAAGTACTGCATGTTCTCCGCCTGCAGCGGGGCGATCTCGCGCTCGATGAAAGCGTCCATGTCGGCCAGCAACCCTGGAAGGTGTTCTGGCAACGTGAAATCCATTCCTGATCTCCTTAAGCGCCGTAAAGTGTCTTCTTCCAGATCGTCGACAAGGTCGCGATCGCGTCCCCATCACTGATCTCGATGCCGAGTCCGGATGGGCCGACGAACACAGTGGTGAAGTTCTCGAACAGCAGCGCGATGGCCGCCGCCGTGTGTTGCGGGTTGAGCTCGGTTCCATAGCCCTGATCTTGGGCGCGCAGCACCGAGGCGGCGACGATGTCCATGCCGAAACGCCGAAATTCGTTCTGCACAGCCGCAAAGCGCTGCTGGGTGGCGGCCAGCTGGGCGACGGCGATCATGATGCCGATGTTCTGCCTGAAGATGTTCCAGTAACCGGTGACCACCGCAGTAAAAAAGTTATCGTCGTCGGTGGGGGTACCGCCCGCTTGCGGGGGAGAGTCCGGCAGGTGAAGGCTCAGCCCGGACGGTGTCACGACGTCATGCAGGAAGGACTCCGCCAACGCGGCCAGCAGATCCTCTTTGTCGGCGAAATACCGGTAGAACACCGCCGGCGACTTCCCGGCCGCCGAGGTGATGTCGGCCAGGGTGGTGCCGTGAAAGCCGCGCTCAGCGAACAGCTTACGGGCGGCCTGCTCGATGGCTGCCCGGGTCTGGCGGCCCTTGGCGGTCAGGACTTCGGTCGGCATCAGTGTGATATCCGGTCACCGGCACGCAGCAGAGCGCTCGGCAGATCGTGGCCGACAACCGATTTCGCTACTCCGGCCGCGGCGATCGCTGCCTGCAGGTCGACGTCGACGTCGATACCGCTGTCGCGCAGCAGGTACACCAGGTCTTCGGTCGCGATATTGCCGGTGGCGCCCGGCGCGAACGGGCAGCCGCCCAGCCCACCGACCGATGCGTCCAGTCGGGTGACGCCGGAACCGACCGCCGCGTAGGCGCTGGCCAGCCCGGCGCCGCGGGTGTTGTGGAAATGCCCGCCCAGCGGGAGCTCACCGATCACCGGGCGCAGTCGTGCGATCAGCGAGCTCACCCGTCCCGGCGTGGTGGTGCCGATGGTGTCGGCGATCGAGAACCGGTCGACGCCGCGATCGCGCGCGGCCGCGGCGATGTCGAGGACGCGCTGCGGCGGCGTGGGCCCTTCGAACGGGCAGTCCCAGGCGGTGGCGACGATGACCTCGACGGTGACGCCGCTGTCGTGGGCGATGGCGACGATGTCGTCGATCTGGTCGGTGGCCTCTTTGCTGCTGCGCCCGACATTGGCCTCGCTGAACGCATCGCTGGCCGCGACCACGTATTCGATCGAACGCAGCCCCGCGGCGACGGCCCGCTTGGCACCGTTGGGGCTGGCGACCAGCGCGGAGAATTCGATGTCGGGGTAGTCGTGCAGGTGGGCGGCCAGTTCTGCGGCATCGGCCATCGACGGCACCTTCGACGGCGACACGAATGCGGTGGCCTCCACCTCGCGCACCCCGGTAGCGGCCACCGCCGCCAGCAGTTCCAGCTTGGCCGACAACGGGATTGGCTTTTCGATCTGCAGCCCGTCGCGCAACGCCACCTCGCGAATATCGACGTGTGGAGTCATAGCACCTCCTCGGCCCGCAACTCCGCGAGCTCGTCGGCGGTCTTGCCCAGCAGCCCGATGTAGACGTCGTCGTTGTGTTGTCCCGGATGCGCCGGGCCGGCATTGCGAACGCTGCCCGGAGATTCGGAGAGCACCGGCATGACCCCCGGCCCCAACACGGGCCGGGCGAGTCGTTCGTCGTAATGCTCGACCAGCATGCCGCGGGCCCGCAGCTGCGGGTCGTCGACCACTTCCGCGACCGTGTTGATCGGACCCGCGATCACGCCTGCAGCGCTGAGGGTTTCGATGATATCGCCGGGTTCCCGCTCAGCGGCCCAAGCGCCGATGATCTTGTCGAGTTCGTCTTGGTTGCGTCCGCGGGCACCGTGGGTGACGAACCGGTCGTCGGTGGCCAACTCCGGACGCCCCATCGCGCGACACAACCGGGCGAACACAGTGTCCTGGTTGGCCGCGATCACCACCCAGGAGCGGTCGGCGCTGCGGTAGATATTCGACGGCGCGATGCCCTCCAGGCGGGTGCCCGACGGACCGCGCACCACACCGCCGGCGTCGTAATCCGGAATCGTGGACTCTTGTACCGCCAAACATGATTCGTTCAGTGCAACGTCGACGACTTGGCCGTGTCCGGTGACACTGCGGCGATACAGTGCGGCCAGCGCGCCTTGGGCGCCGAACATGCCGGCCAGGCTGTCGCCCAGCGACAGCGCCAGCCGCGGTGGCGGCCCGCCCGGGAAACCGTTGAGGTGCCGAAGCCCGCTGGCGGCTTCGGCGACCGAGGCGTATCCGGCCTTGTGAGCATCGGGACCAGTCTGCCCGTAGCCCGACACCCGGACCAGGATGATGCCCGAATTGCGTTGGCTGAGAACGTCGTAACCAAGGTTCCACTTCTCCAGGGTGCCCGGGCGGAAGTTCTCGACGATGATGTCGGACTTCTCGACGAGATCAAGGAACAGCTCGCGGCCGTGCGGTCGGCGCAGATCGAGCGTGATGGCCCGTTTGTTGCGCGCGTGCACCGTCCAAAAGACATGGTGCCCGTCGACTTCGGCCTGCCCCCAGGTTCGCAGCGGGTCCGGTGCTCCGGGTGGTTCGACCTTGATGACATCGGCGCCCATGTCGCCGAGCAGCCGGCCAGCGAACGGTCCGGCGATCAGCGTGCCCAACTCCAGCACCCGAATGCCGTCCAGCGGGCCGGTGGATGTCACTCGGCGCCCGCGAAGTCGTGGCGCACCAGCCAGTCGGTCACGATGCCGACGGCCTCCCGCAACTTGTCGCGTTGATCGGGGCCAGCGTAATAGTGTGTGGCGCCGTGAATTTCGTGCATCTCCTTGTCGGGGTGACCGATTGCCTCGAAGAGACGTCGGGTGTGGCTGGGTGTGCACGCGTCGTCGGCGAGGTTGCCGATCACCAGCGCCGGCACCGCGATGTCGGGTCCGCAGTCCACCCCGTCGCCGTGCGCGTCGTCGTAGCTCCACTGGGAGAGCCAACTACGCAGGGTGGAGAAGCGGGCCAACCCGACCGGGCTCATGTTCACCACTTGAGGATCACCCAGATAGCAGGTTCGCGGTGTGCGTTCGTTCGGATCGACTTGCGGGTCCAGCCATCGCGGGTCGGCCATGGTGCCGTGCACGACGAATCCGAATTCGTCATCGGGACGGCCGGCGGCTTCCAATTCGGCCAGCTTTTCCTTGACCCAGCCGGTGATACGGCGGTTGCGGTCGATTTGCGCCTGTCGGTAACGGGCCAGGAACTCCTCGGTGTAGGGCGGCTGGTTGGGGTTGTCGGGGTTGTACAGGTCCAGTTCCGGATCGCGTTTGGTGGGATCGGATTCGTCGAGAATCGACCCGTCCAGCCATTCGGTCAGCGTGCCGTGCCGGCTGATGTGCGCGGCCAGCAGCATGATGCCGTCGGCGGCGGGCAGATCGAGCCGGGTGAGATCGGGCCCGTCACCCGACGGGCTGGCCGTGACCGTCGCATGCTGGGCCTGCTGCTGGTAAAACACCGACAGCGAACCGCCCCCGCTCCAGCCGGCCAGCACCACCTTCTGATAACCGAGACGCTCTTTGGCGTCCTTGATGGCGGCTCCGAGATCCTCGACCACCTTCTCCATCAACAATGCCGAATCGGTGCCGCGGAACCGGCTGTTGCAGTAGATGACGTGATGACCGGCCCGGGCCAGCGCGTTGATCATCGGCAGATATGCGCCGCCGCCGATCGGGTGCATGAACACCAGCACCGTATCGGAGGGATTGTCCTTGGGCTTGAGCAGATAGCTCTCCAGCACCGTGATTTCGGCCAGCCCACCGTAGACATCCCGCACGTCCGAATTGTTCGCGAACGCAACCAGATAGGGGAGTCGGTCGTATTCGTGCTTCACGGCTGTCGTCATGAGCGTCGCTCTCCCCCTCGCCGCAAGCGGCTGGGTGGTCTCCCCACATCACTTCGTCCTGCATCGTCGCCGGCGCGTTTCATCGGTGTTGTCCTAGGTCGTGTGCGAGTACCTCGCCCGACGGCGTCAGCCGGCGGCGGGTGTCGACGGCGATCACTTGCCAGTCGACACGGGAGTGTTCGTCGAATTTGCGGCGGGCCCGCTCCCGCGCCTTTTCCGGCGCGCCGTGGTGAACCCCCTGCGGCGCATGAGAAATCAGGCCGGGCGGCATTGGGATGCCGTAGAGCGAACCACCGTGAAAGAACGCGATTTCGTCGTAGTCGACATTGCGGTGATACCACGGCGTGCGCTCGGTGCCCGGCACGCCTTCGGCGGGTTTGGGCAAGAAGTTCATCACGTACACCCCGGTGGCTTGCATGAACAGGTGCACGGTCGGCGGCAGGTGGACGCTGTCGGAGGTGATCACGTTGTAGTCGGCGATGTTGAAGGTGAACGCGAAGTTGTCGCCGCGCCAGCCCTCCACGTCGAGCGGATTATGTTGGTAGAACAGCGTTGTCGGGCCGCCCTCGTGGACCAGCCGAACCTCGTATTCGTCACGGCCGTCGTCGTCGTCCGGTGCCGGATCCGGGATGACTGCCTGCGATGGGTCGAATGGGAAATGACGGCCGAGCGAGCCGGGCGGCGGGACGCGGAACTCGTCGCTGGCCTCGATCATCAGCAACGTGGTCTCGGCGTCGGGCAGTTGACGCCAGGTGCACGCCTTGGGGAGATACACCCAGTCACCCTCGCGGTAATGCAACGGCCCGAACTCCGTCTGGAGCAGGCCGGTTCCTTGATGTACGAAGCAGAGCAGGTCACCGTCGACGTGGCGGAGGTAGAACGGCATCGACTGATGGCGCCGCGACAGCGAGATGCGGCAGTCCGGGTTGGCGAACATCAACAGCGGACCGCCGTCGGCATCGGTCGCGTCGCTCGGTTTGAGGTCACTGGACAGCACGTCCACGGGACGCAGCGGGCCCTCCGATCGATATGCGGTGGGATCATGGCGCCGGTACATGTTGGCGGTTCGGCCGGTGAATCCACCACGGCCCAGCTCGTCGTCCTTCAGACCGTCGAGGTCGGCGTGCAGGCGATGCGGCGTCTTGCCTTTGCGCAGGTGGATGAAGGATTCCATGGCGGCTCCAAGGTTGCGACGGCGTCGGCGACTGATAAAACTGAAAGTGACGTTACTTTTCTTTTTGGACGGGCACAAGAGCCCGCGGCGATGCAGAGTCCACCGAGACTTAAACCATTGCGCACCTCTTCGGCGCGCCTTCGCCGACGTTTAAGTGCCGCGGACCAACGACCCAGTCATCTGTTCAGTCCCGTACGCGTATTACGACTTTTCCTTTAGCGGTGCGATTCTCCAGCGACGCGATCGCGGCGGCGGCCTCGTCCAACGGGTAGACCTCCGGTTCCGGAGGGGGTAGCTGGCCGGAGGCGAGCAGTCGCTCGAGTGCGGCCCACTGCTCGGTGAGCGCCCCGGGGTGTGTTCCCGCCCAGGCGCCCCAGCCGACACCGACCACGTCAATGTTGTTCAGCAGCAGCCGGTTTACCTTGACGGTAGGTATTTCGCCGCCGGTGAAGCCGATGACCAGCAGCCGGCCGCCCGGAGCGAGCGAGCGCAGCGAGTCGGTGAACCGATCGCCGCCGACCGGGTCGACCACCATGTCGACCCCGCGACCGTTCGTCAGTTCCTTTACCGCGTCTTTGAACCCGTCGGCCAGCACGACGTCCGTCGCCCCTGCTGCCGTTGCGATTCCGGCCTTGTCCTGCGTGCTGACCACCGCGATGACGCGGGACGCCCCGAGCACCGGCGCCAACCGCAGCGTGGAGGTGCCGATCCCGCCGGCCGCCCCGTGCACCAACACCGTCTCGCCCGACTGCAGCCGGCCGCGGACGGTCAGCGCGAAGTACATGGTCAGGTCGTTGAACAGCAGGCCGGCGCCCGCGGTGAAGCTCACGTTGTCCGGCAGCTTGAATACGCGGTCGGGCGCCAGCACCGCGACTTCGGCCATCCCCCCGGTCAGCATGGTCAAACCGACGACCCGATCTCCGGCACGCACATGCGCATCCTGAGGTGCCGATCGGACCACCCCGGCGATTTCGGCGCCTAACACGAACGGCGGGTCCGGCTTGTATTGATAGAGGCCTCGAGTCAGCAGCGCATCGGGGAAGGCGGCTCCCGCCGCGTGCACCTCGACGACAACGCCGTCGCCCGTCGGTTCGTCGATCTCGCCAACCTCGACCCCGTCCGGACCATCTAGTCGAGTCAACTGTGCTGCGCGCATGCCACCTCCGTTGTCACCCGCGGCCGGAGCTGCTCCGACCAGAGGCTGAACAGCCTACTTGCGGCCGTGACCGCTTCCGCATTCGCCGGCGGGTGGACCACGGCCGATAGGCAGATGCTTTTCTCGTTCATCTTTGCTGGCCGTGGCTTGGCGCTATGCTTTGTGCGCTGCCTGGCCAACCCCGGCGGGTGCGCGGAGGGTTCTCATGGGG
>DASQRI010000104.1:0-10911 GCA_035642975.1 Mycobacterium sp. | reverse complement strand
GGACCCGGCCACGGGCTGTCCGACCTGATTCTCGAGCCATGCGCGCGTGCGGGCTTCGCCCCACGTCGGACGGTGCAGACAACTCAAGTCGCCGCGGCGAGCCACCTTGCAGCCGCCGGACTCGGAGTGACGCTCATACCCGAGAACGTGGCGCCCGTAGGCCTGCACGCGGCGACCTTGCGCGTCAAGCCGCCGTTGATCCGAAAGCTGTTTGTCTATACCCGATCCGAATGGCCGCGATTGGCAACCACTTTCGTCGAAGCGCTGCAGCGCCTGCACTGGCCCACCAAACCGGACAGGGCGACCGTTATCCCGTAGCCGGCCGACTTGCTGAAGAGGCTTGGTAGAGCGAGTGACGGGATTCGAACCCGTGTGTACGGCTTTGCAGGCCGCTGCCTAGCCGCTCAGCCACACCCGCACGACTAACCACCCTGCCACCGCGACCGCTCGCATCCCAGTGTTTCGCTCGGCCCGATCATTTCCGACGACTCGCCCCGGTTGCTCACACCGCCTTGACGGGCAACTGGAGATACGAAGCGCGCGATCCGCCGGTGTGGACGACGTGTTGCCCGGTGTTGCGCGGGGTGTACTCGCGGTTTCCTGGCATCATGGTGCCGAACAGGTTCTGGGCGCTGACGAGCAGCCGGAGTTGCTCGCCAGCGCGAAACGCGAGACCGACCGGGAAAGGTCGACCAGACCTGCGCGACGACCCAACGGCTCGAAGCCGAGTGGGGCTGGTGTCATCGATGCTCGTCGGCGTGATTGTTGGACGGCGGTTGGTGCAAGTTCCGACGTCGTCGAGGTCAACGCCGAAGCGCTGGTCGAGCTCATCGCGCCGGCCGTCCAAAGCATCCTGACCGGCGACCGAAAGTCAAGGTCGGTGTGACAGGCGGCCGGGCTGGCGCCACGCCTTCACTTAATTCAGTTCACCGCGTTCACGCAGCGCATTGACCAGCTGCACCCGGGACTGGACGCGAAGCTTCGAATAGGCCGAACGAAGGTGAGTGCCCACGGTATTCACCGATATGCCAAGGGCTTTGGCAGCTGACTTGTCGGTGTGACCTTCGGCGATCAAATACACCACACGCCGTTCGCCGTCGGTCAGTGACTGAGGCTGCGAGTCGCTGTGATCGCTGATCCACTTCGCGCGTCGGACACCCGCCTGCCTCATGACGCGTTGAACCGTTGCCCGGCGCGCAAATGCACCCATGCGGTCGTAGTCGTCCCACGCGGCGTCCAGTTGACGCAGCGCAACGTCGCGTTGACCAGCGTCCAGCAGCATGGTGCCGTAGCTCTCCGATCCGACGGCCCGTATAACGCGTCGCGGGCAGTGCTTTAAGACTCGTACCGACTCGGCCACCATGGCCAAGTCCTGGTTGCGCACCCCCCGCATGTTCAATGCCAACCCGGTCAGCGTTGCGACATCTGGATTTCGCTCTGCCGCTTCTTCAGCAATCTCAACGGCGCGATCAGCAAAATCTGGTTCACTGCAAGCTATTCCAACTTCAAAAAGAATCGCCATCCAGCATGGCCACCACGCCCAGTAACTGCGTGATTGAGACGGCGCCGCAAGTAGCTGCGACAAGATCTGGTGGCTACCGTCAAGGTCACCCCGCAGCGCGGTCAACCAGCCCCGGGTGAACGTCACACCGGGGTGTCCGCCCGGTTGTCCGTCCGTGAGGTCGATAGCTAGCCCGAGTCGAAGCGCGGCCAGTGCGGCCTCGCCGCGCAGCAACGCGACGAAAGCACGCATCAGGGTGCCCTCCACGACGTGCACCGTGGTACCGATCATCTGGCCGAGTTCGACAACGGCCTCGGCGACCTGATCGGCTTTACTTAACTGGCCGAGGTTGTAGTGCTGTTTGGCTTGGGCGAACAACAGGTCGGGGAGCACCGACTCGGCAATACCGTGGCTATCCTCCTGTGCGGCGTCGAGGAGTATCTGGGCGTCGTCGTAGCGATCGAGAAGTTGTAGTTGCATGATCTCCTCGGCGAGGTAGGAAATCCCCGTTACTGATCGCAGTTCACGGAAATGCTTTAGCGCCAGCTGATGTCGGCGCTGGCCGTGGGCGGCTTCACCGGCGGCCTGCAACGCCAAGGCGAGTGCATCACCGTCGTGTGACTCCCTGGCTTGCGACAGTGCGACGTCGGCCTGTTCGGCGGCCGCGTCGGCACCCACGATACGAGTGGCCGCCAGGGCATGCGCCGCCTGAAAGCGGGCAGCCAGATCGGCCCGCTCGGTGGTCAAGGCCAGATTGCGTTCGGCGCGATCGTTGAGATCAGCGAAGCTTCCGCTGAGCCACAACGCTTTCACGGCGTGGGTTTCAACCCTGCTGATCGTGTCGACGTCGTCGATGGTGGCAAGCAGGCGGTCGGCCACCGCGATGGTGTCGTTGGCGCGTTGTGCGCGCGACAGCACCGACACCACTCGTCCGCCCAGCTCCAACCAGTTCGGATGCCCGGGACGCAACGTTCGGAACGCCTGCAGCGCAAGATCAGCGGCGTCGACGGCGCTAGCGGTGACCAGCGCCTCCGCGCCCGTGACCATGATCCGGGCGTTGGAGTCGTCACCGACCACGACGACCGCGCGCGCGTGTACGGCCGCCAGCACTGGTTCCTCGTCGCAGTCCATCAAGTGTCGTGCCAATCGTGTGTGAAGCTCGCGCCGTTTCTGCGGTGACATAAGTTCATAGACCGCTTGCCTGACAACGTCGTGACCGAAGCTCAGCCCGGCCCAGTTTGAGATGACCAAGTCCGTGGAAATCACCGAGGTGACTGCCTCGTTGTACAAGCGTCCTGGTCTCGCGTCACACAACGCGGGCAGTTCGCTGATTCGCACCGCGCGCCCGGCTGCTGCGACGGTGTCGATGACATCCCGCGCGGTGCTCGATAACCCGACCACCCGCTGATACACGGCGGTACGGAATTCGGCGGGAATCTCTTCGGCGCTACCTGTCTCGGCATAGCGAGTCGCGCCGTCAATGATTTGGGTGGCCAACAGCGGATTGCCCCCGGCGGCATCAAGTAACTCGTCTACGCGACCGGTAACGCTCTCTCCGAGGCGATCCTTGGCGATCTCGCTGATAACTTCACGCGGCAACGCGTCGAGCCGGATGTGCTCGACCCCGACGATATCCGCGGCGCTGGCCGCGAGACCGGCATCGTCCGAGCAACTCGTCAGCACCCACACCAACGGCCGGCCGGCCAGTCGGGAGATCAACGATCGCAAAGCGTATCGGCTGAGCCGGTCCGCCCAGTGCACGTCGTCGACGGCGATCATCACGCGGTGATCAGCCGCCAGTTGCCCAAGATGTCCGGCGATGCGGTCGACCATTACCAGCGGCTCGTCGGTGAGCGCGCCAATATCCTGGAACTGGTCCGCAGCCAGCAGCGGATCACGGCCGCTGCGCAGCAGCCCCAGGATTGGCGCACCGGGGCAGGCCTGCTCAATTTCGTCGCACTTGCTCCGGGCGACCCGGATACGGGTGTGGATTGCTTGACGGCAGATCTCCGACAGCAGCGCCGTCTTTCCGATTCCCGGGTTACCCGAAATCAGCACTACACCGCTGGCACCGTGCACGCGGGTGCGGCGGACAACGCTTAGCGCGCTTGCCAACTCCTGATCGCGGCCGCGAAGCGGTCCGTAAGGCCTCATCGCGCGACCTTTCGACCCCGTCGACGAAGCGACGATGTTTGCTCCCCCCAAGGGAAACGACTCATGAGCGGCTGCGGCGATTCATGATCAATCCGCGGCCGACGACCGGCTCGGTGTCGCGGGCGTCGATGTCTTGGCCGCAGTCAGAACACACGATCCGCACTCCGACGCGGTGTCCACAGGGCTTGTGCAGCAGGTCAACTGGCGGGGCCGCAAGACCGGTCCACTCGTTGCCCCATTGCATCAGGGCGACGTAGGTGGGAAACAACGCGCGGCCTTTGTCGGTCAGCCGGTACTCGTTAAGGTCGCGCGCGGCGTGCTTGGCGTAGCGGCGTCGTTCGAGGATCCCGTGGGCGACGAGCCAGTTGAGGCGGTCGGTGAGCACGTTTCGGGCCAGACCGATGCCACGCTGGTAGTCCTCGAACCGCCGGGCGCCATTGAACGCCTGGCGCAGGATGACCCACACCCACCGCTCGCCGAGGATGCCCGTCGAGCGGGCGATCGCACAGTTCTCGTCAAGCAGATCCGCATGCTTCACACCGCAGAGAATAGCGCCGAATGCAGTTGCTTTTCAAAACTTGGGTTATGACACAGTGAGGCCGCCGTCGACCACCAGGGTCGTGCCGGTGATATAGCCAGCGGCCGGGCTCGCGAGGAACACCAGCGCCGCGGCAAGCTCCTCTGGATCTCCCGGTCGACCCGCAGGCACGCGCGGCAGTTGGCTGTCGATGTAACCGTCAGGGAACTGATCAGTCATTTCCGACGGGAAGAAGCCCGGAGCCAGAGCATTGACGCGAATGCCCTTGCGACCGGTCCACTGCACGGCCAGGTCCCGGGTCAGGCCCGTCAGACCAGCCTTGCTGGCCGAGTAGGCCGCCTGGGGCAGCCCGCCGCTGGTCAGCGCGACCACGCTGGCGACGTTGATGATCGAGCTGCCCGGTTTCATCACACGACCACATGCCTGGGCCATCCAATAGGAGCCGTTGAGATTGATGTCGATCACCTCGCGGAACTGCTCGGGTTTCTCGCGTGTCGCGGGTACGGCGGTGCCCTTGCCGGCGTTGTTCACCAGCACGTCGACCTGGCCGAATTCGGTCATCGCCGCGTCGACCACGGTCTGCGCGTCCTCGGGACGTGCGACGTCCGCGGTCACCGTTAGCGCGCGCCGGCCCCGCTCCTCAACCAAGGCACGAGTCTGCTCGAGGCGATCGGTGCGCCGCGCAGTCAGTACGATGTCAGCGCCCGCTTCGGCAAGCGCTCCGGCGAACGCGATACCCAGCCCGGACGAGGCCCCGGTGACAATTGCCACCTTCCCATCGAGCCGGAAGCGGTCGAGGACTGTCGTCTTTGTCATCTCATCAGCCATCTCATGCCCTTTCGTCGGGGCCCGCCGTTCGTCCGCCGGACATCTAGTTGCAAAATACTACTAGTGGGGTACCGTCTGAAGCCGTCGGACCAAAGGGAGTACCGGTATGGCACAAACTTGCGAACCTGAACTGACGGGGCTGCTAATCGTCGATCCCTACAACGACTTTCTGTCCGACGGGGGCAAGCTCTACGAACTCAGCCGCTCGACACTCGAGGGAAACAACGTTGTCGAGCATATGGGGCAGGTCCTCGCCGCCGCTCGGGCGAAGGGCGTACAGGTCTTCATCGCCCCGCACCATCGTTGGCGCAAAACCGATCCATACAGTCATTGGAAGACGATGCCGCCCATCCAGGCCTCCGCCGCGAAGGGACGCATTTTCGCTGACGGAACTTGGGGCGGAAGTTTTCACCCCGATTTCGAGCCGCATCCCGACGAGGTCGTCGCTCAGGAGCATTGGCTCTCAAGTGGATTTGCCAATACCGACCTCGACCTCCAGCTCAACAAGCACGGACTCCGCACTGTCATTGTGATTGGCATGCGCGCCAACACCTGCATCGAGTCGACCGTTCGCTTCGCGGCCGAGCTCGGCTACGAGGTCTCGGTGGTGAAGGACGCTATCGGCAGCTTTGGGTCCGCCGAAATGGACGCCTCGCTGCAGTTCAATATCCCGGCCTACGCGAGAGCCGTCGTCTCGACCGACGAGATCGTCGCGAAACTTTCCGTTTGACAACTTGGAGATCGACTAATGACTCATGACGTCATCGCCAAATCGATGGCAGAAGCCACCATTCACGCGCCAGTGGCGGCGATCGATCTGACCGAATGGGTATTCACCCTGACCGACACCGAATATCAGGCTTGTTCGAAGGATCACATTGCCGCGGTGTCACTGTCAGAGTCGATCGGTCCGGACATTGGTAGTCGCGTCAAGGTCGTCGTGATCTGGATGTTCATCGCCGGCGTAATCGATGCGGGCACGACGAGGTTCACCAACCGTGTCGAAGTCCGCTCAAACCCCGGCTATCTCGAAGCGCTGAAGAAGCGCGGCGTGCCCTTCGCCACGGCGAGCGAGGCCGCGCAGCACGCGTTAAGCGCCCACAATGCCGAGGAGACACCGCTATTCGCCGGGGACATCGAACACAAGGCCCTCGCCGAGCGGTGGGATAGGTAGGTCCCGATGAAGCGCATCTACGCCGACTCTCACCCTCCGTTACTGAATCCGCGCGACATCGACTTTTTGCTCTACGAATGGCTCGACGTGGGGGCACTGTGTGACCGCCCGCGTTACAGCGAGCACTCGATAGAGTCCTTCGACTCGGTGCTGGATCTGGCCGCCGATATCGCGATCAAACGCTTTGCCCCGCACTTTAAGACGGCCGACACTCAGGAACCGTTCGTCAACCCCGACGGCACAGTGACCACCCTGACCGAGATGAAAGAGGCGCTGTCGGCGGCGGGCGCCGCAGGATTACTGGCCGGCGACTTCGACCACGACATTGACGGATACCAACTCCCGTACGTGGTGTCGAGGGCAGCATTCGCCTGGCTGCAGGCGGCGAACATCAGTACCGCCGCCTACCTGGGTCTGACCGTCGCCAACGCCCACCTGCTCGCCGCGTATGGGAACAAGGAACAAATCGACACCTGGGTGCGGCCGATGCTCGACGGCCGCTATCTGGGAACGATGTGCCTGTCCGAACCACACGCAGGGTCATCACTCGCCAACATCACGACCCGAGCGGTCCGGCAGGATGACGGAACATATCGCGTCACCGGCACTAAGATGTGGATCAGCGGCGGTGATCACGAAATGTCGGACAACATCGTTCATCTCGTCCTGGCCAAGACACCCGGAGGCCCACCGGGCGTCAAAGGAATCTCGCTGTTCATCGTTCCCAAACATCTTGTCGATGACGGCGGACACCGAGAAACCCGCAACTCGGTGGTGCTGGTCGGCCTCAACCATAAGATGGGTAATCACGGAACGACCAACGCGCTACTGAATTTCGGCGACGAGTCGATCACGCCAGGTGGGTGCGACGGCGCGGTCGGCTATCTCGTCGGCCAAGAGTTCGACGGGCTGCGGCAGATGTTCCACATGATGAATGAAGCCAGGGTCAGCGTCGGATTGGCAGCCACCGCTCAGGGCTACACCGCCTATCTACACGCGCTGGGCTATGCCCGCACCCGGCTGCAGGGTAGACCCGTGTCGGGTGCCCGTGACTCCGTCGACGAGATTCCGATCATCTCCCATCCAGATGTACGCCGAATGCTGCTGGCCCAAAAAAGCTACGTCGAAGGCGCATTGGGGCTCGGCCTGTATTGCGGCCGCCTCATCGACGAGACACTCTCCGCGCCAACTGATACCGAACGCGACGACGCCAGGCTTCTGCTTGAGGTGTTGACTCCCATCGCCAAGAGTTGGCCCTCACAGTGGTGCGTCGAGGCCAACAGCCTGGCTATCCAAGTCCACGGTGGGTACGGATACACCCGCGACTACAACGTCGAACAGCTCTACCGTGACAATCGGCTCAACTCCATTCACGAGGGCACCCACGGCATTCATGCCCTCGATCTGCTCGGCCGAAAGATACTCATCGACAGCGGCCGCGGCCTGAAGTTACTTCTCGACAAAATCCGTCGTACGACAGACCAGGCCTCGGTGCTGGGAGATCCGCTAGCCGGATGGGCAACTGCGCTGGCATCGGCGGCGCAGCGCGTCGAGGACACCACCCTGTCGCTCTGGAAGGATGGCGACCCTGGCGCCGCGCTGCCCAACGCCACGTTGTACCTCGAGGCCGTCGGCCACGTCGTGCTGGCCTGGATCTGGCTGCAGCAGGCGTCAGCCGCGCACGGCAAGGCCGGCGATTTCTATGACGGTAAGCGCCTCGCAGCGCAATACTTCTTTCACTACGAACTTCCTAAGACGACCGCGCAGTTCGACCTACTCGATAGCGGGGACAGGACCACCACCGATCTGGACGAAAACTGGTTCTAACATGGTCGATATCGCGCCTAGGTCTGATCTGAGTTCGTACCGGAGGATGTGATGAAGCAGCTGACCGGTTTGGATGCCGCATTTTTGGCGCTCGACTCGCCCACGGCTTATGGGCACGTGGGCAGCGTGTCCGTCCTCGATCCGCCCGCGGGTGGCGAAGCGCTGACCCTTGAGCGGCTGACCGAGCTCATCGAGTCCCGGTTGCATCTGGTCCCGCCGTTTCGCCGCCGTTTGGTGGAGGTGCCTTTTGGGCTGGATCAGCCCTACTGGATCGAGGACCCCGATTTCGACATCGAGTTTCATGTCCGCGAACTCGCGTTGCCCGCCCCGGGGGATGATCGGCAGCTGGCGGTCCAGGCGGCCCGGCTGCACGCGCGGCCGCTGGACCGCCGCCGCCCGCTCTGGGAGACCTACCTCATCCACGGCCTGCAGCGCGGCCGGCAAGCCCTTTACACCAAGGTGCACCACGCGGCCATCGACGGGGTGTCGGGAAACGACCTGCTTGCCGCGCTGATGGACACCTCGCCGGAGCCGCGCGACACCGGCGAGCCAGACTCGTGGCGCCCCGAGGCCGAGCCCGGGGCTGGGCAGTTGCTGGTGCGCAGCGCTGCGTCGCTGGCAACCAATCCGGTTCGGGCCGTGCGGGTCTCGGCGGATATCGTGCGTTCATTGCCCGCCCTTGTCAGCAGTCCCGCGCGCCCCTGGCTGCCGCTCGTCGACCGGTATGTGTTGCGCCGTAACCGCGGCGTCATCCTCTCGGCGCCGCCCTTGATAGCGCCCGCAACGCCGTTCAACAAGAACATCGGTCCGCATCGGCGGTGGGCCTTCACTAGCCTGCCGCTTGCGCGGGTCAAGGAGATCAAAAACGCCGCCAGTGTCACGGTCAACGACGTCGTGATGGCGCTGTGCGCCGGCGCGCTGCGCATCTGGCTACAAAAACACGATGCCCTGCCCGACGGCCCGCTCGTGGCGGCCGTTCCTGTGTCCATCCGCACCGAAGAACAGAAAGGCGCCCACGGCAACCGGGTCTCGTCCGTCATAACGCCGCTACCCACCAATTTGGCGGACCCGGCTGGGCGGCTGGCAGCCGTGCACGAGTCGATGCGCGCGGCCAAGGAGCAGCACAACGCGCTGCCCGCGGAGCTGCTCACCGACATCGCTCAGTTCTCCATGCCGGCGTTGGCGAATCAGGCCAACCGGCTGGCCACCCGACTGCGACTACTGGAGCGGGTCCCGCCGTTCAACCTGATCATTTCCAACGTTCCCGGGCCCACCGTGGATCTTTACCTGTGCGGGGCGCGGCTCGAAGGCATCTACCCGCTCTCGGCGATCGCCGACGGACAGGGGCTCAACCTGACCGTGCTGGGGTCCAAAGGCAAGCTCAACTTCGGAGCACTGGCCGATCGTGACCTGGTCCCCGACGTCGACCTGATAATAGACGCGCTCAAAGACGAAATCGCCACGCTGTCTGACGCTTTCGGGGTCGGCTGATGTCGAGCCCAATGTCGCGGTCGTACATACCCACCGGCCAGGCCGGGGTGAGCGCTCCCCCGTCGTGGCTCTACCTCACAGACCCGGCCCGTGCGGCGGCCGAATACGGGTGGCTGATCGCCGCGCTGCCGCTCAGGCAGCTGCTGCCGACTGGCGACGGGCACCCGGTTCTGGTGTTGCCGGGCCTGCTGGCCGATGACGGTTCCACCTGGACACTACGACGCATCCTGCGCGACCTGGGCTACCGGGTGCACGGCTGGCGGCTCGGACGCAACCTCGGCCCGACGGGCGCGACGGTCACCGGACTGCAGAACCGCCTGCTCGAACTGCGGTCGCGATACGACTCTGCAGTGAGTGTGATCGGCTGGAGCCTCGGCGGCATATACGCACGCAACCTGGCCCGCGACGTTCCGGCTGCGGTGCGCCAGGTAATCACGCTTGGCAGCCCGATTCACCTCGCCCACGAAGGCCAGTCCCGGGCCCGCCGTGCCTTCGACCGGTACGCCCACTTGCATGTCGTACCAAGGGAGCTGCCGTTGGAGTCCGGCGTCGACGCGCTCCCGGTGCCGGCCACCTCGATCTACTCCCGATGCGATGGCATCGTCGCCTGGCAGGCCTGCCTCGACCCGCCGTCCGCGCGGGCCGAGAACATCGCCGTGGTCGGCAGCCATTTGGGGTTCGGTCACAACCCGGCGGCGATCTGGGCCGTCGCCGACCGCCTGGCGCAGCCGCTCGGCGAGTGGGCGCCATTCCGGGCGCCCGCAGCGCTGCGGCCTCTATACCCGCCAGCGGACACACCACCGGAACGGTCTCCGCGATCTGGCCAGTGGAACGCTCGGTGAGCTTTTAACCTTCGGTGTTGAGTTCGTCCTTATTGCCCGGCGAAGGTCGCGTGCCCGGGACCCGACGTCAAGAAGCTGCGGATGCCGCCGCGTGCGTCCTCGGTGTCGAAGAGGCCGACCGCAGCATCGGCCAGCAGCGCGTCGGCGGCTGGGATACCGCCGGCGGTATAGCTGCGGGTCAGTTGTTTGACTACCGCGAATGCGCGGGTCGGACCGACTGCCAGTCGGGCAGCGAATTCCTCCGCGGCGCTGTGCAACTCATCGGCGGCCAGCACACGATCGATCACTCCCCACGCCGTGAACTCCTCCGCGCTATGCAACTCCCCGCCCAACGCCACCGAGCGCGCGCGCCCGAGGCCGGCTCGTGCGGCGATCCGTTCGATGCCGCCGGCCAGCGGAACGATGCCCAGCCGGGTCTCGGGCAGCCCCAGCATGGTGCCTTCGGCCGCCCAGATCAGATCGCAGAACAAGGCCAGCTCAAAGCCGCCCGCCATGCACGTTCCATGGACTGCGGCCAGCGTCGGAAACGGGAGCCGCTCGATGCGATGCCCCAGAT
>DASQRI010000103.1:0-8868 GCA_035642975.1 Mycobacterium sp. | reverse complement strand
GACGGTGTCTTCCACCGACGGCTCACCGACGAACACCTGCTGAAAGCGCCGCTCCAGCGCAGCGTCCTTCTCGATGTACTTGCGGTACTCGTCGAGGGTGGTGGCGCCGACCAGCCGCAGCTCACCGCGGGCCAGCATCGGCTTGATCATGTTGCCGGCGTCCATCGCCGACTCGCCGGTCGCGCCGGCCCCGACGATGGTGTGCAGCTCATCGATGAAGGTGATGATCTGCCCGGCGGAGTTCTTGATGTCGTCAAGGACGGCCTTGAGCCGTTCCTCGAACTCGCCGCGGTACTTGGCGCCGGCCACCATCGAGCCCAGGTCCAGTGAGACGACGGTCTTGTCGCGCAGGCTCTCGGGCACGTCGCCCGCGATGATGCGCTGGGCGAGGCCTTCCACGATGGCGGTCTTGCCAACGCCGGGCTCACCGATGAGGACCGGGTTGTTCTTGGTGCGACGGCTCAGCACCTGCACGACGCGGCGAATCTCGTTGTCCCGCCCAATGACTGGGTCGAGCTTGCCTTCGCGGGCCCGTTCGGTCAGGTCGGTGGAGTACTTTTCCAGCGCCTGGTAGGTCGCCTCTGGATCGGGGTTGGTGACGCGGGCGCTGCCGCGGACCTTCACGAACGCGTCGCGCAGCGCCTGCGGTGAGGCACCGTGTCCGGTGAGCAGCTTGGCGACGTCAGAGTCGCCGGTGGCCAGCCCCACCATCAGGTGTTCGGTGGAGACGTATTCGTCGTCCATCTCGGTGGCCAGCTGCTGTGCGGTGGTGATGGCGGCCAGCGATTCGCGGGACAGCTGCGGTTGCGAACTGGCGCCGCTGATCTCGGGCAGCCGGTCCAGCAAGCGCTGGGCCTCGGCGCGGATGGCGGCGGGCTCGACGCCGACAGCCTCCAGCAGCGGCGCAGCGATCCCGTCGTTCTGCGTCAGCAGCGCCATCAGCAGATGAGCAGGCCGGATCTCGGGGTTACCGGCGGCGGTCGCCGCCTGCAGGGCCGAGGTCAGGACCGCCTGGGTCTTGGTTGTCGGGTTGAAAGAGTCCACAACACCTCCGTTCGGGTCAGAAAGGATTGCCAAAAATGCTTGTCGCGTTGTTCAACGCCGTCAAGGTTGAGCCTGTTCCGCTCAACTCTATCGAATTTTGATCGCGCGGCAATCCTGCGCTGCAAATACGGTTGTTTCACCCGCACCACCGACCGTTTATTCGAACGTATGATCGATCGGTGGGCGACCTCGCGTCGATCGGATACAACGGGCAGCCGGTCCGCAACCCGTTTCGGGTGGTCCGCCCGCCGATCACGGTGCTGGTCGATCTGACGGTGCTCTTCCCGCGCGAGCCGCACCGCACAGGGCGCTATCACCCCAACGGTCTGCAGCTGCACAAGGTCGTGGAGGGGCGGCTGACCTGCTGGGGCATCTGCGAGCAGGGCGACTGGTGGGGACTGGTCAGCTATCCGATTGCCTACGGGTCCAAGCGCAAGACCGTGACGCACTGGGTACCGGCCTGGACCCTGCGTCGCAACGATGCGGGCGACAAGGGCGCCCGCTGAGGCGCGGCGCCCTCGAACCAGACCTAGTGGTCACCTGCCGTTCGCCACTTGATGCGAAGATGCTGCCCGTGACAGGAAGTTGGGTCTCGGTGCTGGCCACGTTGATTCCGCTGGCGCTCGTCGTCGCAATCTCACCGCTGTCGGTCATTCCGGCGGTGCTGGTCTTGCAAGCACCCCGGCCACGGCCGACCAGCCTCGCCTTCCTCGGCGGCTGGTTAGTGGGCCTGGCCGCGCTGACCGCCGTGTTCGTCGCGTCCTCGGACGCGCTCGGAGGCCTGCACAACAAGCCGCCGGCGTGGGCATCGTGGACACGCGTGGTCCTTGGACTGGCGCTGATCGCGTTCGGCATCTACCAGTGGCTGACGCGCCGCAGCCACACCGAGTCGCCGAAGTGGATGCGGTCTTTCGCGACCCTCACGCCCCCGCGTGCGGTGATCACCGGGCTGGTTTTGGTGGTGGTCAGGGTCGAGGTGCTGACCATGTGCGCGTTGGCGGGGCTGGCCATCGGCAGCGGCGATCTCGGCATCGCGGGCGACTGGGTTACCGGCGGGATTTTCATCGCGATCGCCGCATCCACGGTCGCGGTCCCCGTTCTGGCCTACGCGGCCGCCGGCCACCGCCTGGACGATCCGATGACGCGGCTCAAAGAGTGGATGGAGCGAAACAACTCCGCGATGCTCGCGGCGATCCTCGTCCTGATCGGTTTGATGGTGCTCTACAACGGCGCTAAAGCGCTCTAACAGGGGTTGTCCGACCGCGCATAAAATCTCGCCCGTGAGCCTCAACGACCCGGACGCGCTGGCGGTGCTGCATGCCGCGGTCGACCCGGACGACGAAAACGGGCTCATCGGCCGGTTTTACACCCGCTGGTTTTCTTTCGACGCGTCCCCGCGTGACCTGTTCCCGCCCGACATGGCCGCCCAGCGTGCCGCCTTCGCCCGCGCGCTGAACTGGGTATACGGCGAACTGGTCGCCCAACGCGCCGAAGAGCCGGTGGCATTCTTGGCCCAACTGGGCCGCGACCACCGCAAGTACGGGGTGCTCGCCGAGCACTACGAGACGCTGGGGCAGGCGCTGTACGCGACCCTACGAGACCACCTGGCCCAGGACTGGACCGATGCCGTCGACGCCGCCGCGCAGCAGTCGCTGAACCTGATCACCGGCGTGATGAGCGGCGCCGCGGAGGCCGACCAGGGACCGGCATGGTGGGACGGCACGGTGATCGAACACCTGCGGGTATCCCGTGACTTGGCCGTGGTCCGGCTGCAGCTGGACCGTCCGATGTCCTACCTGTCCGGTCAGTACGTCAACGTTGCGGTGCCGCAATGCCCGCGGCGGTGGCGATACCTGACGCCGGCCATCCCGCCGGACGACACCGGCGCCATCGAATTCCATGTGCGCGCGGTCTCCGGTGGCCTGGTCAGCAATGCCATCGTCAACGAAACCCAAACCGGCGACCGGTGGCGGCTGTCCAGCCCGCACGGTGGTTTGCAGGTCGACCGCGACGGCGGCGACGTGCTGATGGTCGCGGGCAGCACCGGGCTCGCGCCGCTGCGGTCGATCGTCATGGACCTCACCTGTTGGGGGGTGAACCCGCGGGTGCACATGTTCTTCGGCGGCCGCTACCCGTGCGAGCTCTACGACCTGCCGACCTTGTGGCAGATCGCAGCGCATAATCCTTGGCTGTCGGTGACGCCGGTGTCCGAGCACAATGGCAACCCGGCCTGGGCCGCCGACTACCCCGATGTGACGCCGCCGCGGGGATTGCATCTACGTCAGACCGGCAAGCTGATGGACGTCGTCACCAAATACGGCGGCTGGGGGGACCGGCAGATCCTGATCTGCGGCGGACCGGACATGGTGCGCGCCACCAAGGCCGCACTAATCGCCAAAGGGGCGCCGCCGGAGCGTATTCAGCACGACCCGTTATCCCGCTAGTCTCGTCGGGTGCATATCGTCACGCTTCGCGACCCGTCGTCACCGCTGGAGGCTCAGTTCGTCCCGGACGCCGGCATGATCGGCATCTCGCTGACCGACTCGGGCGTACAACTGCTCGGCCAGCGACGCGGATTGGACGCCTATGTGTCCGACGGCAAGACGATGGGCATCCCGATCCTGTATCCATGGGCAAATCGGCTGGGCGCCAACACGTATACCGCGGAGGGTACGACGGTCACGCTGACGCCCGGGCGCAATCGGGTGCGGGCCGACCCCAACGGACTGCCGATCCACGGTGTGCTGGCCGCCTATCCCGACTGGCGGGTGACCCACGAGTCGGCCAACGAACTGGTCGCCGAAGTGGACTTCGGCGATGAGGACTTGCTGGCCAGCTTCCCTTTTCCGCATCGGCTGGCGCTGACGGTCACGCTGTTCGAGCGGACCTTGCGGGTGCGCACCGCGGTGACCCCGACCGGCGATCGGGCGGTGCCGCTGTGTTTCGGGTTCCACCCCTACCTCCAACTGCCGGATGCGCCGCGCGACCAGTGGATCATCGAAACCCCGCCGATGCGCCACCTGCAACTCGACGGGCGGGGACTGCCGACCGGCGAGGCAGTAGACCAGCAAGCCAGCACTGAGCCGTTGGGCGACAAGGCTTTTGATGACGGGTATGACGAGGTTGCCGACGGCGCGGTGTTCGCGGTGTCCGGCGGTGGCCGTCGTGTCGAGGTCCACTTCGACGAGGGCTATCCGGCGGGTCAGATCTTCGCGCCGCCGGGTGAAACCGTCATCTGCTTCGAGCCGATGACCGCCCCCACCGATGCGCTGCGCCGCGGCGGCTACCGATCCGCGCATCCCGGCGAGTGGGGTGTCGCGGTGTTTTCTATCCGGGTGTAGCGCCTTACATCTGCAGCTATTCGACAGGTGCTGAAATCGGCGCGGCTGACCGGTACCCTTAGCGAATCGCGGGCAGGAGGAGCAGGTGACCCCTGGCGAGAGCGGTGCATCGATCGATGAATTGCTGGACCGCGCGGTGCGGGCCATCAACGAAGGCGACCGCGCGACTGCGACCTCGTTGGCCGGGCAAGTTCTTTCGGTCGACCGCCACAACCTGGAGGCCGAAGACTTACTCACCGCGCCGGCTCGATATGGTGAAATCCGCCGACTGACAATAATGTTCGTCGACCTTGTCGACTCGACGGCGCTGTCCACCCGTTTAGAGCCCGAGCCGTATCACACCTTGGTCGGCCGGTACCGGGATGAGGTGCGGCGGATCGTCGATCAATACGAAGGTCATATCAGCTCGATCAAGGGCGACGGAGTGTTAGCGGTGTTCGGCCACCCCAAGGCGCATGAGAACGACGTGCGACGTGCCGTCGCGGCGGGGCTGGACATCACCCGCGCGGTGGCGCAGCTTAGCAAGCAGGCCGAACGCAAGCTGGGCGTGCCCATCGACGTGCGAGTCGGCATCCACCGCGGCCCGGTCTATCTCGACACCGACCAGGACGACGTGTACGGGTTTGCCGCCAACCTGACCGCCCGTGTTTGCAGCGTCGCCGACCCAGGGACGGTGGCGGTGTCAGATTCGGTCGCACCCCTGGTGCGCGACTCGTTCGAACTCCAGACACGTGCGCCCGTTGCGGTGAAGGGTGTCGAAAGTTTGCTCAGCCATCATCAAGTACTCGCCGAGCGACCGACGCCGCCATCGCGGCGACCGCCACCACTGATCGACCGAGAGCGTGAGCGCAGGTGCCTGCGGCAGAGCTGGCAGCAGGCCCAGGGCGGGGTGCTGCTCACCGCGGGCGTGATCTTTCGCGGTGAGCCAGGAATCGGTAAGACTCGGCTGGCGACCGAGGCGGCCCAACTAGTCGAGGACTCTGGCGGAACCGTCGTCGAACTCAGAGGTTCGCCGCTGCATACCGACACCGGACTGTATCCGGTGCGCAGGCTGTTGGAGCGGCGATGCGGCATCACCCGGCTCACCGATGGTGCCGCGAGGTTGCGATTACTCGAAGCCGAAGTAGCCGCGCGAGCCCCGGACCCGGCCGCGGCGGTGCCGCTGCTGGCGCCCGTACTTGGTGTAGGGCCCGAACACGGCTACCAGCCGGCCGCGGTTGAAGGCCGCACCCTGTACGAGTTGATCGGTGCGACGGTCCAGCAATATGTATTGGGCTGCCTCGGTGGTCTGGCAGGCCTAGTAGTCGCCGAAGACGTGCACTGGTTCGACCCGTCGACCATGGAATTGCTCAATTCGATACTTGCTGCCGCGGACGGCCGACTGCTGGTCGTGGCGACCGGACGCGAGGATGATTGGCTGCCAACTGGTTGGCCCGCAACGCTTTTCGATCTTGTACCACTGACCGATGACCAATGCGACGCACTGATCACCGCCTTGGATCCGACCGTGAGCGACGCCGAGCGGGCCGCGGTACGCAGCCGGTGCGACGGAGTGCCCTTCTACATCGAGCATGTCGTGGCCGAGTTGGAGATGGCTGGGCATGAGCGACAGATTCCGGAGCCGTTGTACGAGCTGCTATTCGCCAGACTGCAGACGCGCACCGACGCCGTACCGGTGGTCGAAGCAGCGGCCATGATTGGGCGCGGCAGTGACCTCGCTTTGCTTCGGTCGGTGGTCGGCCGCGACGCCCACGACGTCGACGACATCGTCGACGAACTCGTGCTGGCGCGTGTGTTCGAACGTAGCGGAACCGATAGCTGGCGATTTCGCCACGAGCTCTTCCGAGAGGTCGCGGCCGAGTTGGCCCCGCCATCGCTGCGCCGTGAGTTGCACGCGCGCACCGCCCACGCGCTGGTCGACGCAGCAGGCGCCGTCGAACCGGACTGGCGGGTGGTCGCAAGCCACTTCGAGCAAGCGCAGCAATACGACCACGCTGTCGAGGCTTACCAGAAGGCGTCCGTCGATGCCCGACGCCGAGGCGCTCTCCACGAAGCCTTGGCTTACCTGACGACCGCACTGAACCAGCTCACCAGCTGTGCCGCGGGATCCGCGCGCGACCGCAGAGAAATTGCCATTCGGCTGGAGCGCGGTTTCCTGGCGGGCACAACGCAAGGCAGCCAGACCGGCGCGGGACCCGCCGATTTCCAACGGTGCTTGGCATTGGCCAGCACCGGCAATTACGAAGACGAGTTGTTCGCCACGCTCACTGCGCTGATCAGCTACTACGTGCCGAGGGCCGAACTGCGCCGGGCCCGTGAACTGCTCGAGTCGCTGTCGGCCCGGATAACCAAGGATCGGCCTTGGAGCCACCCGGCGATCGCGTCGGCGCTGGGTTCGGTCACCTGGCTGGAAGGCGACTTCACCGCCGCACGCGGACCCTTGTCGGCGGCGCTGGCCGAGAGTTCCGCGGCCGATCCGGCGGTACTGGAGAGTGCCTGGTGGGTCGTCGTCGATCCGATCTCGTCGGCACTCAACTTCCTGGCACTTACGTACACCGTTAACGGAGACCTCGACCGCGCCGACGCGGAGTTGGCCGAATCGGTCCGGCGCTGCGATTGTTTGGGTTTTCCGCAGAACGTCCACAACCGGGCGCATACGTACTTTATGGAAATCTGGGTCCGCCTGGAGAGCGGCCAAATCTCGGAGGCCGCCGACCTGGTCGCCGGCCTTCGCCAGCTGAGCGAACAGTCGGGGCTCGATTTGTGGCAGTGGGTCGGCAGAACCGAGCACGCTACCGTCAAGGCATTAGCCGCGCTGGGCACAGGTGCCGACACTGTCACGCTGGCGGCGCTGGCCGAGAACTTGGCCCGACACGTGGAGGGGTCGCGCCTCATCCACCTCAACAGTTATCTCACATTTCACGATGCGATCATCGGCCGTCTCCTGATTGCTGCGGGGCACCCGGAGAAGGCGCGCGAGCGATTGGAGATGTCGCTGCGGCACGCCGAAGAGACGGGCATGCACTTCCACGATGCGGAGCTGATGCGCGTGCGAGCTGACACGTTCACAGACCCGACGGAACGTCGCAGTGCCCTGAACGCCGCGCGTGAGTTCGCGCGCCACCAAGGCGCCACTTTGTTCGAATTACGTTGTCTCTTAGATGATTTCGATCTTGGCGACGCGAGTCGGTCTGAGCTGGCAGACGCTATCCGCCGTTTCCCCGGTGATGCTCGCTGGCCGGAATTCGCACGCGCGCAACGGATCCTCTCGTGACCTGTAGTCCCGAACAGATCAGAGGTAGGCCTCATTCAGCTTGGCGGGGTGGTTCGAGACATCCTCGAACGCCCGAATGTTGCTGGCAACGTCGTCGCTCTCGTGCATGGCGATGGCGCGAATGAGCCGCGGGAACGGTGTCCACCGCTCGGTCGGTTGCAGATACCAGGAACTCAGCGCCGCCGTCCACGCCTCCTGGTGCAATGCCTTCGCCGTCGCATTCTGCGGGTGCATCGCCATGTAGACAGCGAAAAGCCAAGCCCCTTTACGTAATTTCGTCAGCGCCCCCTTCAGGACACCGACCTCGTCTGGCATCAGCCAGCGAGTCCGACGAAGTTCGGGGGAAAGCTGGTCGATGACGTTGACAATTCCGGGGATTTGCGAGCAGAGCAGGTCGCCGACGCGCTGGTAATCTCTCGTCAAGGTGTCCAGCGAGTTTCCCGCAACCGCCAAAAGGCCGAGGCCTAGATCGAAAGTGATATGTGCGTTCAGTCCTGCCAGCATGTACTGCAGGATGATTGCTTGGTCGTCCTGGTCGCCTACGAACGCGACCGCCCAGGGAAGGGTCAGGCCCTGGGATGAATCCCGTTCGAAGTACGCATTCAACGCGTTGAAGTAGCGCCGGCCAAACGCGACATCGAGCTGCTCGATACGACTCCCGTTGTCAAACACGCCCTGGTTGATGGCTTCACGAATGGCGACGGTGACCCGCTTGTAGATCACAGTGAAGTAGCCGATGTGGCTTTCGGCTTTGATCGACCACTCGATGATCCGATCTAGGTTGCGAATGACATCGCCGATGTTTTTGGGCTGTTCGAGGCGGGCCATCTGTAGCGGCGGCTGGGGAGTAACGGGAGCAGACATCTCAGAGGAACCTCCGGTTCAATCGACGACGCGTTGGCCAACGTCAATGCGCGGCATTCGACATCCAGGTCGACCGCAGCCCCCATCGCCCAGCGGTCGGCAAGCTGCTCGGCGACGTCAGGCATGTGGCCGGCGAACTGGGGCACGTGCTGTTTGGCGAAGAGCGGCTGGAGCGCGCGGCGACGCGGCAGCCCCTCGCGATACGGCACCACCAGCAGGTTGTCGCCCAGCAGCTGGCGGATCCCCAGCGACATAGGCGTCGCCGCGCGCTCGGCGAATGCGTCCGTGCGCGCCAGGACGTCGTGGGCACCCTGCGGGGAGGAGACAAACACCAGCGGCGGCATG
>DASQRI010000102.1:0-5387 GCA_035642975.1 Mycobacterium sp. | reverse complement strand
GTGCACCCAGCAACCGGCCAACTCGAGCTGCGGATGATTCAGCACGCATTCGATCGCCGCCTTGCCGACACCTCCGGTCGCCCACTGGACGACACGCAACTTGGACGGACTGCTCATCGGTGGCCTCCCTTGGCATGGCAGCGATCGAATGGCACAGTATGACCGGCTGGCAGTCACTGTCAATAACGGCGAAAGGTCGACTCCATGGGCGTCCTCGACGGCAAGATCGCGATCGTCACCGGAACCAGCCGAGGCGTGGGTGTCGGCATCGCCCACGAGTTGCTGCGTGCCGGCGCCACCGTCATCGGCTGCTCGCGGTCGGCCCTGGACACCATCCCCGGCATCCACGAGGACTGGTCCGCGCGCGCCTCCCAGCGGGTCTGCGACCAAGGCGACCCCGGCTCGATAGACGCCTTCGTCGCCGATGTGGTGGCCACCCACGGCCGGATCGACATCTTGGTCAACAACGCCGGCGGGACGGTGCCGGCGCCGCACGTGGAGAGCATTCCCGAACTGGTGCAAAGGATTCAGGGCGCACCGCGCAGCGACGACGACTTTGAGCGCACCGCGCTCTTTCACGCGTTCGCGGTGCAGATGAACCTGATCAGCCCGCTCTGGTTCGCCATCCGGGTCTACCGGCAGATGGCCGTTCAGGACGGAACCGGCTGCATGATCAACATTTCCAGCGGCGCCGGGCATCCGGCGGGATCACCGACCCTGGTCTCCTACGGGGCCGCCAAGAGCGGACTCAACCATCTCACCCGCTCGCTGGCGCAGGAGTGGGGGCCGAAGGTCCGGGTCAACTGCATCGCGCTGGGCCCGACCATGACCGAGAACTTCCGGTCGTTTGTGCTGCCGAAGGACGATCCGGCCGGCGAAAAGTATTTCGCCGCAGTCCCATTGCACCGCGCCGGAGAACCCGCAGAGGTCGGCCGGGTATGCGTCTTTCTGGCCGGCGGAGCCGCGGACTTCGTCAACGGCACAACCATCGAGTGCGACGGGGGCATGCTCCCCGGGGTGCTCTACGACGCCGGCCTCAAGACTGTCACCGACCTGCTGTAGCCGCGCCGAAACTGCGTTGCGGCTGGCCCGAATACTCCGAGAGCGGGCGGATAAGCGCATTCGAGCCGGCCTGCTCGATGATGTGGGCGGTCCAGCCGGTGATGCGGCTCATCACGAAAAGCGGTGTGAAACTGGGGATGTCGAAGCCCATCAGGTAGTAGGCCGGGCCGGTCGGGAAGTCCAGGTTGGGCTTGATCTTGGTGGCGGCGAACATCTCGGTCTCCAGCACCTGATAGATGTCCAGCCAGCGTTGACCGTTGCGCGCCTCCGCGACGCGGATCAGCGCCTCTTTCATCGTCGGTACCCGGGAGTCGCCGTTTTTGTAGACGCGATGCCCGAAACCCATGACCTTGTCTTTGCGAGACAGCTTGCCATGCAACCACTCAGCGGCCTTCGAAGATTCACCGATCTCGAGCATGTCATGCATGACCGCCTCGTTGGCGCCACCGTGCAGCGGGCCCTTGAGGGCGCCGATCGCCGCGGTCACGGCGCTATAAATGTCGGACTGCGTCGAGGTCACCACCCGCGCGGCGAAGTTGGAAGCGTTGAAACTGTGCTCGGCGTAGAGGATCATCGACTGCTCGAACGCCGACACGATCACCGGGTCGGGCACCTCACCGAGGCACATGTTGAGGAAGTTCTCCGCGTAGCCGAGATGGCTGTGCGGTGCGATCGGGGCCAGGCCCCGCCGGCGACGCATGTCGATGGCGACGATGGTGGGCAGTACGGCGAACATCCGCAGTGACTTGGCGAAGTTGGCGCCCTCGCTGCTGTCGTCTTCTTCCGGGTCCTCGGCGCCCAGGTAGCTGATCGCGGTGCGCACCACGTCCATCGGGTGGCAGGTGTCGGGCAGCTTGGCAAGCAGCGACTGCAACGAGCGATCGATGCGGCGGCTGGCGCGCTCGCGCTGGGTGAACATTGCCAACTGTCCGTCGGTGGGCAGTTCGCCGTGCCACAGCAGGTAGGCGACCTGTTCGAAGCTGCAGTGCGCGGCCAGATCCTGCACCGGGTAGCCGCGGTAGGTCAGCGAGTTGGTCTCGGGCACCACCTTGGAGATGGCGGTGGTGTCGACGACGACGCCGGCCAGGCCTTTGTAGATCTTCGTTTCGGCGGGGGCAACTGCTGCGGTCATTGGTCCTGTCCTTTTACGGTGAAGTTGAAGATCTCGTCGTCGAACTGGTTGTAGTCGGCGTAGCGCAGCAGTTCGTAAAGCCGTTGGCGGTGCTGCATGTGATCCAGCAGGCCGGATTGTGTTCCCTTAGCGTCGATTTCGCGCAGGCCGTCCTCGACGGCGAACATCGCCAGGCGCAACGTGGTGACCGGGTAGATCACGACGTTGTAGCCGATGTCGGTGAGCTGCGACACGCTGAGCAACTCCGACTTGCCGAACTCGGTCATGTTGGCCAGCAGCGGCGTGTCCACCGCGGCGCGGAACTTCTCGAAATCGGCTGGGCCGGTTAGCGCCTCGGTGAAGATCAGGTCGGCGCCCGCGTCGGCGTATGCCCGTGCCCGCTCGATCGCGGCGTCCAGGCCCTCGATCCCCGGGGCGTCGGTGCGGGCGCAGATGACGAAGTTGGGATCCCGTCGCGCCGTCACCGCCCCGCGCAGCCGCTTGACCATCTCCGCGGTCGAGACGACGGCTTTCCCGTCGAGGTGGCCGCACCGTTTGGGGTTGACCTGGTCCTCGAGGTGACAGCCGGCCAGCCCGGCGTCCTCCAGCAGTGTGACGGTGCGGGCCGCGCTCATCGGCTCGCCGAACCCGGTGTCGGCGTCGATCAACGTCGGCAGGTCGGTGACCGCGGCGATCTGCGCGCCGCGCGCGGTGACCTCGGTCAGCGTGATCAAGCCAATGTCGGGCAGCCCGAGATCGGCCGACAGCACCGCACCCGAGACATAGACGCCCTCGAACCCGATCTCGGCGACCAGCTTGGCTACCAGCGGCGAGAATGCACCCGGGAAGCGTTGCAGCCGACCAGAATTCAGCCCAGCCCGAAACGCTACCCGCTTGTCGGCGGCGCTGGATGCCGCCCCCAGCAAGCCGGTCATCGGAAGATCCCAGACGGGATCGTCGGTGCCTTGTCCAGCACTTCAGGCAGCACCCGCACGTTCAGCGCAGCCAGATCGCCGCCCTTCAGGTCGCCGACGTGCTGCACGGCGTCCAGGAATCGTTTCTGCTCACCGGCATCCACCACGCCGTCGGCGAGCTCGGTGAACTTGCCGATGTATTGTTCGCGCGCGAACGGCCGCGCACCCAGCGGATGCGCGTCGGCGACGGCCAGCTCGTCGGTGATCACCTCGCCGCTCTTCAGCGTGACCTCCGCGCGGGCGCCGAACGCCTTCTCGGCCTGGTCATTTGAGTGGTAGCGGCGGGTCCATTCCGCGTCTTCAACCGTGGAGATCTTGTGCCACAACTCGACCGTGTCGGGGCGGTGCGCACGTTCGGGCGCGTATGAGGCTTCGTGGTTCCAGGTTCCGTCCTGCAGCGCGACGGCGAAGATGTAGGGCAACGAGTGATCGAGTGTCTCCCGCGAGGCGTCCGGGTCGAATTTCTGCGGGTCGCCGGAGCCGGTGCCGATCACGTAGTGGGTGTGGTGGCTGGTGTGCAGCACGATCGTGGCGATCTGGCTCAGGTCGCCGATGCGCTCACGCAGCCGGCGGGCCAGGTCGATGGGCGCCTGGCTCTGGTATTCGGCGGAGTGTTCTTTGGTGTAGGTGTCCAGGATGGCGCGCTTGGGCTCCCCTGGCGCCGGCAGCGGGACCTCATAGGTGTGGTCGGGGCCCGACAGCAGCCAGGCGATCACGCCGTCCTCGCCCTCCCAGATCGGCGCGGGCGAACCCTCGCCGCGCATCGCCCGGTCGACGGCCTCGATGGCCACCTTTCCGGCGAGCGCGGGCGCGAAGGCCTTCCAGCTGGAGATCGAGCCCTTGCGGGATTGCCGGGTGGCGGTGGTCAGGTGCAGCGCCTGGCCGATCGCCTGGTAGATGGTGTCGACGTCGAGCCGCAGCATGGTGCCCAGCCCGGCGGCCACCGACGGGCCCAGGTGCGCGACGTGGTCGATCTTGTGCTCGTGCAGGCAGATTCCCTTGACCAGGTCGACCTGGATCTCGTAGGCGGTGGCCAGGCCGCGGATCAGGTCGGCGCCGCGGACACTGAGTTGCTGTGCGACCGCCACCAGCGGCGGGATGTTGTCGCCGGGGTGGGAGTACTCGGCGGCCAGGAAGGTGTCGTGGAAGTCCAGTTCGCGCACGGCGACGCCATTGGCCCAGGCGGCCCATTCGGCGGAGTAGCTGCCGTCCACGCCGAACACCGTCGCGCCCGGCGCAGCCGGATGAGACACCGCCTGCTGGCGGGCTGTGGTAACGGGTCGGCGCACCACCGATGCCGCGCTGACAGCCGCGTTGTCGATGATTCGGTTGATCACCATCGCCTCGGTTTCCGGCGGTACCGCAACCGGGTCCGCCGCAACCTGCGCAATCTTGTAGGCCAGGTGCTCGGTAAGCGGAAAGTCGTCGGCGCTGCGGTGGGTTCGAACCGAATGAATCAACATAATCCGCACACTATGCAAAGTCGGGCACAAAGAAAAGTCCCTGCGTCTGCGTAATTTTGCGTCCTTGGCCGACAACAATTGCGAATGTTGTGTAAAAAATCGGGAGTAAGATCTCGACGGTGGCGAAGATGTTTTCCGGCGCCCGGTTACGGCGGCTGCGCGAAGAGCGCGGACTCACCCAGGTTGCGCTGGCCCGCGCGCTCAACCTGTCCACCAGCTACGTCAACCAGCTGGAGAACGACCAGCGGCCCATCACGGTACCGGTGCTGCTGACGCTCACCGAGCGGTTCGACCTGCCCCCGCATTACTTCTCCGCCGACTCCGACGCCCGGTTGGTGGCCGACCTGTCCGATGTCTTCACTGCCACCGCCGCCGAAGACGCTGTCAGCGGCGGTCAGATCGAAGAACTGGTCGCCCGGATGCCCGACGTCGGCCGGAGCCTGGTTGCCGTCTACCGCAGGCTTCGGGACGCCACCGACGAACTGGAGGCGTACCGCTCCCGCGCGACCACCGAGTCGTCGCTGCCTCCAGAGCACCCGATGCCATTCGAGGAAGTCCGCGACTTCTTCTACGACCGCAACAACTACATCGGCGAACTCGACGTGGCGGCCGAGCAGATGTTCGCCGAGAACGGCATGACCGTCGGCGGGCTGGACACCCAGCTGACGGCGCTGATGCACGACCGGTTCGGCGTACGGGTGGTGGTCGACGCCGACCTCGCCGAACACGCCAAGCGCTCCTACGACCCGGAGACCAAGGTGCTGCGGATTGCGCAGT
>DASQRI010000101.1:0-3606 GCA_035642975.1 Mycobacterium sp. | reverse complement strand
CTCGATCTCGTCAAGCATTGGCGCGGTGTCGCCGACCCAGTACAGCGCATCTGCTCCGGGCAGTTCGACGAGGTGCGCCCCAGAGATGTGCTCAGCGATGTATCGGCCGTTGTCGACCGGGCAGAACTCCGAATCCTCGCGGTGCACGACGAGCGTCGGCGCGGAGATCCGCGCCAGCGTGTCACGGACATCGCAATGCCGGACGGTCAGGATGATGGCACGGGCCATGCTGGGTGAGGCCGCCCGGTTTCCGGCCATGTCCCACCACGCGCGGAATGCGTTGTCGTCGACCATGCTAGGCGCGATGAAACCGAGCATGTCGAAGCCGTGGTCAACGGCATCCGGCTCCATCGCCACCGTCGTGTAGGGGTCGTCGTCGACGATGTCGAACCCCATCGGGTAGTCGGGAGCGCGAAGCGTCCGGGCGGCGCCGTTGACGATCACCAGGTTGCTCACCCGCTCGGGATAGTCGGCCGCGAGGACGAGCCCGGTCATCGAGGCGAACCCGGGGGCGAAAATCGTCGCCTGCTCGCTTCCGATCGCATCCATCACCGCGATGGCGTCTTTTGCCCAGAACTTAGGCCCGATCACGTCCTGCGAAACGCGTGACGACATGCCGACCCCGCGCTGGTCGAGCCGGATCACCCGGCTGAAGGACGCCAGCCGACGGTGAAAGCGGTACATCGACGGCTCGGCATCGATCGTGTCGATGGGAATGGACGGCCCCGGCAGCACCAGCACATCAGTCGGCCCATCGCCTAATACCTGGTAGGCGATGTCGACCTCGCCGCAACTGGCGTAGCGAGTCCGCGGAAACTGCGCCACAACTCCAGGCTAGTTCAGGACACTGACAGGTTCGCGAGGTCTGCTACGACTATGCAGGTATCAGAACGCGACGGAAGGAGAGCGGGATGCAGCTGACGGGCAACACGGTCCTGGTGACCGGGGGCGGCACCGGGATCGGCCGCGGCCTGGCCGAGGCATTGCACCGGTTAGGTAACCAGGTCATCATTGCCGGCCGACGCGCCGAAGCGCTGAAGGCGGTCGCCGAGGCCAACCCGGGCATCCGGCACTTGTCGCTGGATCAGGGCGACCCCGCCGACATCAGACGATTCGCCATCGAACTGAGCGATAACCATCCCGAGCTCAACGTCCTGGTCAACAACGCGGGCATCCAGCGCGTCGAAGACATCACCAGCGGCGGCCCCGGTTCGGCCGAGCTGAGCGTCGCGATCAATCTGCTGGGCCCTATCCGGCTCACCGCGGCATTGCTGCAGACGCTGCTCGGCAAGCCGCACGCGGCCATCCTCAACGTCACGTCCGCTCTGGCGTTCATGCCGAGCGCGATTACTCCGACGTATTGCGCAAGCAAGGCTGCGCTGCACTCCTACACCCAGTCGCTGCGCTATCAATTGCGCGAGACCCCGGTCCAGGTCATCGAGATCATTCCACCTCAGGTGCAGACCGCGCTGCAGGGCGAGCGCGGGTTCGACCCGAGGGCAATGCCGCTGGATGAGTTCATCACCGAGACCATGACGCTGCTACAGACGCAGCCCGAGGCCGACGAGATCGTCGTGGAGCGCGCCAAGCGGTTTCGGTTCGCCGAGCGGGACGGGACCTACGGCGATATCTACCCCACCTTCAACGAGGCGATGACCGCGGCGCTCGGTCGCTGAGCGAGAACGCCTGCAGCAGAGGGGAGATCGGCGATGCGGGTTTTGATGGTCGGCGCAACCGGGCGCCACGCCCATTGGGTGCTGAGTGAGCTGATCAAGCGCGGTGTCTCGGTGCGCGCATTGGTCCGCAGTGAGGAACGGGCAGATGTTGCCCGACAGAACGGCGCCGCGGAGGTCGCCATCGGGGACCTCACCGAGCCGGCCACACTCGCCGACGCCGTCACAGGGATGGACGGTGTGTTCCACATCGGCCCGGCGCACGCGGCCGGCGAGGCGGCGATGGGATTGGCGATGGTCGACGCCGCACTCGCCGCCGGGGTACGAAAGTTCGTATTCTCCGGCGTGATCCACCCGTCGATCTCGGCGATGACGAATCACGGCGCAGCGAAACTTCCGGTGGAAGAGGCGCTCTACAGCTCGGACCTGGATTTCACCGTGCTGCAGCCCGCCCGGTTCATGCAGAATTTCCAACGGTCGTGGGCCGACGTCGTCGAACATGGCCGATTGGCGCAGCCTTACTCGCTGTCGACGAAGATGTGCTCGGTGGACTACCGCGACGTCGCGGAGGTCGCCGCGATCGCGATGACCGGTAGCGAGCTCAGCTACGGCACATTCGAGTTGTGTGCGCCTGGGATGCAAACTACCTACCAGACCGCGGAGACCATCGGCGAAGTTCTCGGCAGGCCTATCACTGCGGTGCAGATACCGTTGCAGCAGTTCGCATCTCAGCTGCCCGAAGGAGCGTTCCGCGACGGCATGACGCGGATGATGACGCACTACGACAAGCACGGATTACCCGGTGGCAATCCGCTGGTCTTGCGGTCGATCCTCGGTCGGGAACCCCGATCGCTGAGGGATTACTTTCGCCAGCTGGCCGCCGCCTGAGGTCAACTGCTCCACGGCCACTCGTCGGCGTCCCATTGGTTCTGGATGTCGGGGTAAAGCGATGCGAGGTCGTTGGGTAGCGACGCCTTGACGTGTCGTGTCTTGTCGTCGGTGAGCACCTCTTCATCTCCGTGCTCGACGGCATCCAGGGTCTGGCCGGCGACGTCGCCGGTCGAGATCTTGTCCTCTGGCACGTTTTCCGCCATATCGGTGTCAATCCAACCCGCGTGCACCCCGACGACCAGGGTTCCGGATGCCCGCAGTTCGACCCGAATCGCGTTGGTCAGCGCCCACTCGGCGGATTTCGATGCACCGTAGGAGCCGTTGAACGGCGATGCCAGCCAGCTGGCGACCGACAGCACGTTGACGAGCGCGCCGCCGCCGTTGCCTGCCAGCACCGGCGCGAATGCCCGGCACATCTCCAGCGTGCCAAAGTAATTGGTCTCCATTTCGCTGCGAGCCGCGCTCAGGTCAGGCGCCCCCAACAACGGCGTCCGCAGCATCGCACCGGCGTTGTTGATTAACACCTTGACGTCGGCACAGCATGACGCCGCGGCGCGGACGTCATCCGGCTTGGTCACGTCCAATCGAATGGGGACAACCCGGTCATCATCGATGTCGACGGTGTCGGGGTTACGTGCTGCGGCGTACACGCCGGCCGCGCCGCGCCTGAGCAGTTCTTCCACGAAGGCTTTTCCCAGCCCGCGGTTGGCGCCGGTCACCAATGCATGCGCGCCCGAGATCGTCACGCCGGCAAGGTCATTCGTCGCTGCGGTCATGACTGATGGCTCCCTTTCGGAAGTGCAGCGGCACGCGCCGCCACCTCGTACAAAGCGGCGAAGTCGGACTTGCCGTAGCCGTGGCCGATGGCGGTCTGGATGGCTTGGTAGGTGACCGCCGCCACCGGCATGGGCACCTCCAGCGACCGGGCGGCGCCAAGCCCCAGATCGAAATCCTTGCGCAGCAGTTCGGTGGTGAAGGTGGGCTCGTAGTCGCGGTCGCGGATCGCTTGGCCCTTATAACCGATAAACACCGAACCCAGCAC
>DASQRI010000100.1:0-6174 GCA_035642975.1 Mycobacterium sp. | reverse complement strand
GCGCACCAATTCGAGCCAAGTCGGGTCAGCCGCGATCAAAGGAACACTACGAAAGCAACCAGATTCGTTCGGTTGCTGAGCCGGACCCCTAACCGCGCTCGTCCAGTAGCCGATCCAGCAGCGCGGTGAACTCGTCCGGGTCGGCCGGCGTGAATGCCGGGCTCGGCCTGGTGCCCGGCACGTCCAGCGTGATCAGCGTCGACCGCAGCGGCCGCCGCACGTCCAACGGCAGCCAGCGGCGCAGGTCTGAGCTGCCCCAGATGCGGAACCGGTGCAGCACCAGGCCCAGCGGCTCGGCCCGGTATCCGCGAATCCTGTCCAGCGCGACGATCTTGGAAGTGCCCGACGGAAAGTGGTAGCGGCGCAGCGTGATCGCCTCCCGGTCCAGCTGGACCAGCCCGTCGTCGTAGGAGCCGTCGGACTTCGAGACGCTCATCGCCGCGCGCTCCTGAGTTCGTGGCCGCGGGCGGTGAGGCAGCGGCCGTTCTCCAGGTTCCACTGCCAGCCGTGCAGGTTGCAGGTCAGCGTGCTGCCCTCCACGATGCCGAACTTGGACAGGTCAGCTTTCAGATGCGGGCACCGGCGCTGAATCTCCCATCCATCCATGGTGATCGACGCGGTGTCGTCGTGCGTCTCGGCGAACCAGCCGTCGGCGTAGGCGATCCGCTCGCCGGTCAGGCATTTGAAGAAGGTGTAGAGGTATTCGTTGTAGCCGCCGACCCGCCACGCCTTGAACCGGGTCGACAAAAAGATGGTGTTGACCCAGTCGGGCTCGTTGTCCCGCAGCACGGTGCGCACCAGTTCCGGCGGGATCGCGAACCCGTAGCGGAATTTCTCATCGGCGATCGCTTCGCGCACGGTGCGTTTGGGAAAGTCGAGCACGACCTTCTGGGAGCCCAGCACCAGTTCGACGGGATAGCCGATGCCGTCGCAGATCTCGTCGCCAGCCAGCATGATCGGTTCGAAGACCGTCCGCAGCGGCTCCAGCAGCGAGTCGCCGGCGGCGGGCGCCCAGCCGGCCTTCTCCGCGGCCAGCACGGGTTGCATGCGCGCGGCGTAGTCGGCGATGTAGGCCGCCTTGCCGGTGGTGAAGATGGCCTCCACCTCATCGGTCGGCAGCGGATGGTGCAGTGAGTTCAGTTGACTGCCAGCGAATTCCGCCGTCGACCCGGGGATCATCAACAGGCCGTGGTCGTGGCCTGCTGCGCGCATCTGGTCGAGGAACACCATCTGGTCGGGGAAGATGTTGGCCGGGTCACCGTGGTCGTCGTTGAGGTCGCGCAGCTCGGGGTCCAGAAAGCACGGCGGCCCCGCTGACGGGATCACCCAGGTCGCCCCGACCTGTGCGATGTATTGCCGCGCCCGGTCCATCTGACGTTGCCGCTTCTGGGTGCCGAAGGACTCCTTGGCGCGCGCCGGCATGTCGTAGACCATCGGATACCAGATCGCGCCCGAGTACTGCAGCATGTGCACGTCGATGTGACCGAACGCGTGCGTCAACACGTCCAGATCCACCGGTCGGGCGTCGTTCATGTTGAAGGCCGTGGTGACGCCGTCGGAAACCACCAGCGCCGAATCGCCGATCGGGCCGTCGGCGGGCGCCCGCAGCGCGATGATCATGACGTCCAGCTCGCCCTTCGGCCCGCTGATCCGTTGCCGCACCGCATCGGCGGTCTCGACGAACCGGTGGAACCCCAGCGTCTGCAACGCGTTCTTCAGGTCGGGAACCGGATACTCCGGCAGCAGCACCACCGCGTCTTTGTTGACATGCTGGCCCAGCAGCTTGGCGTCGAAGTGGTCGTTGTGCAGGTGCGAGACGTACAGGTAGTCGCAGTCGCCCAGGCTGTCCCAGTCCAAGCCGCTGTTGTCCGGGAAGGGAAACCAGGACGCGAAGTAGGCCGGGTTGACCCAGGGGTCGCACAGAATGCTGCCCGCCTGGGTTTCGATCCGAAAGCCGGCATGGCCGATGCTTGTGACCTGCACTGACACCCTTTGGTAGCTATTTTCCGACGCCCTGAGCTTAGCGGCAGCGCCGAGGGCGTCGCCGCACTGCGACAGTCGGTGGGCCCGACTCGCCGCGCCGATCTAGACGAGAACACTAGGGTTGATGACCGTGGAACCGGTATACGGAACGGTCATCGCAGTAGTGCGGACCGTGTGGCGGGCGCAGGGTTTGCGTTTCACGGTCATCGGGCAGGAGAACATACCCGCCACCGGCGGCGCCGTCATCGCCATCAACCACACCGGCTACATGGACTTCACCCTGGCCGGGCTGCCGGCCTTCCGGGAGCACCGCGCGCGCAAGGTCCGGTTCATGGCCAAGCAGGAGGTCTTCGACAGCAAGGTCACCGGTCCGATCATGCGAGGTTGTCGGCACATCGCGGTGGACCGGTCCAGCGGCGCCGCGTCGTATGAAACCGCCGTGGAGCGGCTGAAGGCCGGCGAGCTCATCGGCGTCTATCCCGAAGCGACCATCAGCCGCAGCTTCGAGATCAAGGAGTTCAAGTCCGGCGCCGCCCGGATGGCGATCGAGGCCGGTGTGCCGATCATTCCGCACATCGTCTGGGGCGCCCAGCGGATCTGGACCAAGGACCATCCCAAGAAGATGTTCCGCCCGAAGGTGCCGATCGTGGTGATGGTCGGTGAGCCGATTCTGCCGACGCTGCCGGCGCCCGAGCTGACCGCGTTGCTGCACTCCCGGATGCAGCATCTGCTGGAGCGGGCGCAGGATGCGTACGGTCCGCATCCGGCTGGCGAATGGTGGGTTCCGCACCGGCTCGGCGGTAGCGCCCCAACCCTGGCCGAGGCCGCTCAGCTCGACGCTGAGGAGGCCGGCCGCCGCGCTGCCGCCAGGGCGGCCCGTGAAGCGCGCCCGGCCGAGTAACGGTCATGGAGCCGGTTTTCCGCACGCTCGAGATCACGGTCAAGACCTTGGTCTTGGCGACCGGCACCAAGATCAGCTACCAGAGCCTGGAGCACATTCCGCGTACCGGTGGCGCGGTGATCTCGATCAACCACACCAGTTATGTGGACTGGCTGCCGGCCGCGCTTGCCGTGCATCGCCGCGGGCGGCGTATCCGCTACCTGATCAAGGCCGAGATGCAGCAGGTCAAGGTGGTCAATTTCTTGATCAAGCACACCAAGACCATCCCGGTCGACCGTGGATCCGGGGCGAAGGCTTACGCCGAAGCCGTCCGGTTGCTGCGCGCCGGCGAGTTGGTCGGTCTGATGCCCGAGGCGACGATCAGCCGCAGTTTCGAGCTCAAGGACTTCAAGACCGGTGCGGCCCGGATGGCGCTGGAGGCGGGGGTCCCGACGATTCCGCTGATCGTCTGGGGCGCGCAGCGGATCTGGACCAAAGACCACCCGCGAAATGTGGGCCGCAGAAAGATCCCGGTCATCGTGGCGGCGGGTCAGCCGCTGTCGCCGGACGGCGACGCCGAGCACCTTGACGCCGCGCTGCGCGACGAGATGACGTCGCTCTTGCACCGCGTGCAGGAGGATTATCCGCACCCCGAAGGCGCCTTCTGGGTGCCGCGGCGGCTGGGCGGCAGCGCACCTACGGTAGCGGAGGCAAAAATTATTGAGCAGACTGAAAAGGCCGAGCGCGCCCGTAAACGGGGGGAGCACGGCCCGTGACGCGGCCGAACAGCTAACGTCATGCCAGGCCGCGTCGGGGAGGATGAAGCGGAGCGAAGGAGCAACGGGCATGGCAGAGGGGTTCTACCGGCTGGGGGAGTGGATCGTGCCGCCGCTCGTCGCGATGAACGGAACCAGGGTCACCTTCAGCGGTCTGGAGAACATTCCCGCGCAGGGCGGCGCGCTGCTCGCCCAGAACCACACCAGCTATCTCGACTGGCTGCCGCCGCTGTTCGCCGCTCGTGAACGCGGCCGGCGGATGTACTTCATGATCAAGGCCGAGATGGCCGACGTGAAGGCGGTGAACTACGTCATCAAGCACGCCCGGCTCATTCCGGTGGACCGCAGGCAGGGACATGACGCCTTCGACGTCGCGGTGCAACGCCTACGCGAGGGGGAACTCATCGGGATGCATCCCGAGGCCACCATCAGCCGCAGCTTCGAGCTTCGGCAATTCAAGACGGGGGCTGCCCGGATGGCGCTGGAGGCCCAGGTGCCGATCGTCCCGTTGATCGTCTGGGGTGCACAGCGAATTTGGCCGAAGGACCATCCGAAAAAGGTGTTCCGCAACAAGATTCCGATCACCGTGGCAGCCGGCCGACCGTTGCCGCCGCGGGGCGACGCCGACGAACTCAATAACGCGCTGCGCGACGCGATGAACGCGTTGCTCTACCGGGTGCAGGAGGAGTATCCGCATCCCGAGGGGGAGTACTGGGTGCCACGACGGTTGGGTGGCACTGCGCCGAACCGGGACGATTCACAGAAACTGCGCGCCGCGGAATTACGCGAGCGACTGCGACAGGAAGAAGAGCGCCGCCGGTGACGCAGGGCGAAGGCGGATTGGGCACAGTGGCCTGCACATGACCTTGCCCGCGCTGATCGCCTGCGATGTCGACGGCACCCTGCTTGGCGACGATGAGCGGGTCACACCGCGCACCCGCGACGCCGTGTGCGCCGCAGTCGAAGCCGGGGTGCAGTTCGTGCTGGCCACCGGTCGCCCGCCCCGGTGGATACCGCCGGTAGTGGACGAGCTCGGCTTCGCGCCGATGGCGGTGTGCGCCAACGGCGCCGTGCTCTACGACCCCGCGACCGACCGGGTGCTGTCGGCCCGGACGCTGTCCGTCGCCACCCTGGCCGAATTAGCCGAGGTCGCCACCCGGGCCATTCCGGGCGCCGGCCTGGCGGTCGAGCGGGTCGGCGCCAGCGCGCACGACGCCGCGACCCCGCAGTTCGTCAGTTCGCCGGGCTACGAGCACGCCTGGCTCAATCCCGACAACACCGAAGTATCCGTCGAAGACCTACTCAGCGCCCCGGCCGTCAAACTGCTGGTCCGCAAGGCCGGCGCGCGTAGCGCCGATATGGCCGCCGAGCTCGCCAAGCATGTCGGCATCGAAGGGGACATCACCTACTCCACCAATAACGGGCTGATCGAAATCGTGCCGTTGGGCATCAACAAGGCCGCCGGTATCGCCGAACTGGCCCGGCCGCGGGGCATCACCGACGCCGACTGGGTTGCGTTCGGGGACATGCCCAACGACGTGACGATGCTGCTGCGCGCCGGCCATGGTGTGGCGATGGGCAACGCGCATCCCGACGCGATAGCGGCGGCCGACGAGGTGACCACGGCCAACACCGACGACGGGGTGGCGCGAGTACTGGAACGCTGGTGGCTGTGAAGGCTCAGACGGCCGGATGCACGGGTGAGAACCGCTCGAGCTGAACCGGTGGGCCCGTGGCGGGGGGCGGTGGCAATTCCTCGACGACGCCGTCGATGACCCGGCTGACCCGGCCGCTGAGCCGGTCGAAGTCCAACGTCCCGTGCTGAAAGTTCTGTTTCACCCATTGCGGTTCTTGGAACTCGGCGCTGGTCGGCAGGCCCAGGGCACCCCGCTCGTAGCCGAGTGAGGCCCACGCGTCGTAGATGGCTCCGGTCACCGGTTGCGCGCCGGTCTCCGGGGACCAGTACATCGCGCCCTTGTCGAAGTTGGCGTAGCGTGCCGAATCCGCGCCGGTCGCCTCCGGTGAGGTTGGCGCGCCCAGCGTGCTGTCCATGCCGCCGATCGCCTGCCATCGCTCGTAGATGGCCCCGCCCTGCAAGGCCATGGCCAGGTCTTCTGGTCGGGGTGGGCCACTGAAATGTGCTGCGGTCTCGCGAATCTCGTCAAGAAGCCCATAGGCCACGTTGCCCGGGCAGTCGGTGGCGCCGACGTCGCGGTGACTGAAGATGGTCGGCAGCGTCGCCACGGCGTTGACCGGGAAGTTGGTGTTTTCCCCGCCGGCGGACGGCAAAGCGACTGTGCCCCTTGGGTCGATGTGATCCATGCCCAGCCGCCAGCCGAGCAGCCGGCCGAGGGTTTGCAGCTGGATCGGCGTGGGCGCCACGTCGTCGAAGTTGCCGATCATCGCCACACCCCAGCTGTCGCGGTTGAAGCCACCGGTGTGGTCGCCCTGCACGGGTCCGGTCAGCGCGCCGGCTCTGCCCTCGAACACCTGGCCGTACTTGTCGACCAGCGCGTTGTAGGCGATGTCGCACCA
>DASQRI010000099.1:0-3978 GCA_035642975.1 Mycobacterium sp. | reverse complement strand
ATTTATGGCCGATGTGTTGGTAGGGGTCGACGAGATCACCCGAGACAACGTCTACGCGGTCCCCTCTCCCACCGTCTACGACCTCACCGGCCACGCCCCCCGTCCGGTCAAAGACTGGGTGCACGAGCACGTCTCGCTGTTCGGCGCGCACGCCGCATAGCACCGCCGGCTGACATGCCGGTCAGGAGCCCAAATTTCGGACCGAAACCCACACCTGATAGGAGAAGAGCACATGATCGTGATCGCCAAAGGTTCCGTGCCCCGTCCCGATGCGCTGGCACCACACCTCGACGAGGAGATGCGGGTCCTGCGCGAGCTCAAGGCCGACGGCGTAATCACATCCGCATACCGGCGCGCCGCCGGGCCAGGGTTCTATTTCCTCCTCGAGGGACCCAGCATCGACGCCGTCCGAGAACGAATCGACACCACCCTGCCCTTTGTCATCGAGAACCTCGCGACGCTGGAATACGACGAGATCTACGAAATCTAAACCCGGACAAAGCTGATCGGCGCCGGTGATCGTCATCGCGGGGCCGTTCCGCGTTGTCGCGCCACACCGCGCTTCTGGCCGAAGCCGTGGAGCGCGCCGAGCGTTCCTCGCCGCATTCCGCCAGGGTCGTGCTCATTTCGTCCGAAACCAGGTGAGTGGAAACCACGCGCGTGATATCCAGGCCCTCGGTCAGGTAAGCGATACGGGCGGCTGCTTGCCGGTTCAGGAACTCGTCAGCAGCCGCCGTCGCCACGTCCGCGGTGGTCGAGGTCTTCGCGCGGCGCCGGGCCTGCAGCTCCTCGGCGTCTCGTCGCGTCCGCTGGATCGCGAGGCGATAGTCGTAGAGGGCGACAACGCGCGACAACACGGCGATACGGCACTCGTCGAGCAGCTTGGTACGTTCGGCCCGTGCGTGCGGGGTTTCCGCGGCGTCGAGTTGGCGTAGCTGCAACAAACCGGCGACGCTCCAGGCGATCTCGTGGAGCTCGTGGCCAACATCTAGAGCAGGCTGCCAATCGGTCACGGTGTCGGCGCCGGACTCAATATCAGCGCAGATGGCTTCTGCTACAGCCATAATCGCAAGATCCGGCCCGGCTGAATACACGGCCGAACCTTCAACCCAGGGTACATATTCGACAGCGTCCCTGCTCCATCGATGCCCTGCGGCACGTTTGATCGCCTGCCGGGCCGCGGTGATGGCGCCAAAGTACAACACCACGTATCCGCAGAAGCACAACAGCATGTACATGTTCGCGGCGGTCGACACCGCCCACTGGGCACCGATCACACGGATCAGCGCCGCTGCGGCCACCATCACCACCGCCAACGTCGTCACGTCCGCAAGTGGCACCGGCCGCCCAAACGGTCGCAGGCGCATGAAAGAAACGTCTTTCTTCCAGGGCGCGTGATCGGATACCCGAACCCTTCGCAATTCCCGGCCTGAGCCCGGCCGCTCACCCACCATCACAGTCTGTGGTTTTTCGGGCAACCGATATCCCTTCGCAACCCGGCGCTGCAAGGCCCTCGCCGCGCGAGGTCCCAGCCGATTCTCGTGGACCTTCGGATAGCCGCCTCCGATCTGGAAAGGACGCTCGGCCACCGCGTCCACGAGATCCAGTACCTGCCGCTGTGAGCTCATGCCTGCTCCTCTGCTCCGACGTAGCGACCAGCCAACCCCAGATGCATGCATCTTGATGTTCTCATTGTTGCAAAATAAGAAGACGGAGGACTGATTGATATTATAACAGCTGTTATTATCCTGGTGTGACAACTCTGCAAGAAGACGCGACAGCGAGCGCGGTGACGTCGTGGCACAGCCTGCCGGTGTCGGCCGTTGAGGATCGCGCTGACGTGCGGGTTGACCTGGGTTTAAGCGCCTCTGAGGCGCGCAAGCGCTTGACCCAGTACGGCCCCAACCGCCTCCGGGAGGAACGACGGGAGCCCTTTTGGCGGGAGTTCGTAGAGGAAGTGTCCGAGCCGATGTTTCTTCTGTTGCTCGGCGTTGGGCTGCTCTATGTGCTCTTCGGTCGGCTGGTCGAGGCGGGGTTTGTGTGGGCCATCGTGATTGCGATGGCAGGGATCGAGGTCTTCAACGAGCGCCGGGCCGATGACGCGGTCGCCGCCCTGCGTGCGGTTGCCCAGCCGCAGGCGCTCGTGCGACGAGACGGACGACCGGTGCAGGTGGCCGCTTCGGAGGTGGTCCCTGGTGATGTGATGCTGCTGGAGGCCGGTCGCCGCGTCGCCGCGGACGCGCGGCTGATGGAGGACCACAGCCTGTTGCTTGATGAGTCCGCGTTGACCGGGGAGTCGATCGGCGTTGATAAGAGCGCAGACGTGGTTCTGCCTGCTGGGGTTCCGCTGGCAGAGCGGCTCAACATGGTGTTCGCCGGCACGACAGTGCTTCGTGGTCGTGGCACCGCGGTGGTGACCGCAACCGGTTCGCGTATGGAGCTGGGCCGCATTGCCGAGCTAGCTGAGCAGGTAGAAGAGGGTCCTACTCCGCTTCAGGAGGCGCTTAGCCAGCTGACGCGATGGATGATCTGGGTCGCCGCCGGGTTCAGCGTCGGGATCCCGCTGGTCGGGTGGCTGACCGGTCAGCCGTTCGTGGAGATGGTCGTGACCGCATTCGCGCTGTTCTTTGCCAGCGTGCCGGAGGAGCTGCCCCTGATCATCACGATGATCCTCGCGTTCGGCGGCTATTGGCTGTCCAGACAGGGAGCCGTCGTGCGGCGTCAGCGGGCCGTGGAGATGCTGGGCGCCGTGTCGGTGATCACCACCGATAAGACCGGGACTCTAACGGAGAACAGGATGCGGGCGACGAAGTTCTGGCCCGCCAGACATGCAACGCGGCTGCTCACAGTCGGGGCCGTCTGCAACGACGTCGCAGCCGATGGTTTTGCTGCTGCCGGTGACCCGCTCGATCGGGCGCTGGTCGAGGCGGCGCAAGCCCGCGGTGTCGACGTGGAGGCCCTGCGCGCGGCGCACAAGCTGGTCGATGAGTACAGCTTCGATTCGGCGCGCCAGCGAATGTCGGTGACGGTCAGGCGTGGTCGCCGGCTGTGGGTGACTGTCAAGGGCTCCCCGGAGTCGGTACTCGAGGTGTGCACTATGGTGCTGGTCGGCGACGCAGCCAAGCCGCTGACCAACAAGCGGCGAGCCGCGGTCTTAAAGACGCTCACGGGCAGTGGCGGATTGCGCGTGGTGGCGCTGGCGGAGAAGGAAAGCAATGCTGCCAGCCTCAGCCAAGCCGAGGCCGAGGCCGAGCTGACTTTTCTGGGGCTGGTGGGGATGCAGGACCCGCTGCGTCGGGAGGTGCCCGAGGCGATCGCCTCCTGTCTAGCGGCCGGCATCCGCACCGTGATCGTGTCCGGCGATCACCCCGAAACGGTCGGCGCCATCGCCGGCGAGCTCGGCTTTCCGACCAGCGACGGCGTCCTCACCGGCCAGGACCTGGAGGCGCTCGGCGCCACCGCATTTCGGAAGGCGATCGATCAGCACTCGGTGTTCGCGCGGACCACCCCCGAGCAGAAGCTGAGGATCGTGCGCGCCCTGACCGAGCAGGGTCACCACGTGGCGGCGACCGGCGACGGCATCAACGACGCGCCGGCCCTGGCCGCAGCGGAGGTAGGCATCGCCATGGGACAGACGGGCACAGACGTAGCCCGGCAGGCCGCCGACATGGTGCTCATGGACGACAGCTTCGCGACACTGGAACGCTCAATTCGGCGATGCCGCGGGCTGTTCGCTAACCTGGAGAAGGGCATCCGCTACTACCTGGCCTGCAAGATCGCCCTGGTCAGCTGCTCGCTGGTGGCCGTTGTACTCACCATCCCATTCCCGTTTCTGCCGATGCAGATCATCCTCATTGAGCTGCTCATGGACCTCGCGGCCTCTGCCGGTTTCGTGGCCGAACCCCCGGAGTACGACGTCATGCGCCGCCCCCCGCGCGATCCGCGCGAGCCCGTCCTCAATCGGCACATGATCCGGTC
>DASQRI010000098.1:0-13659 GCA_035642975.1 Mycobacterium sp. | reverse complement strand
CCGGAATTGCGCTGCCGGCCATTCGTGTCGACCGATTCCATGGACTGGCTGAACGAGCATCCAGGCATGGCAGTCATGCGCGAACAGGGCATCGTCGACGGCGAGACGGTCAACGAGGCCGTCGCCGCGCGGATGCGCGTTCTGGCGGTGCCCGATCTTGAACTCGTCGCTTTGCTGTCCCGAGGCAAGCTGCTTTACGGGATCAAAGAAAAAGACGAGGGTGGCGCCGAGGAGCCGGTGGGATCCCGCGACATTCCGGACAACGAGTTTCGCGTGCTGTTAGCGCGCCGCGGCCAGCACTGGGTGTCGGCCGTACGGGTCGGCAACGAGATCACGGTCGACGACGTCGCGATTGCGGACACCGCGTCGATCGCGGCCCTGCTGTTCGACGCGTTGGAGTCCATCCACCACGCCGAACCTGCCGCGATCAACGCGGTCAACGTGCCGCTCGAGGAAATGCTCGAAATCACGAAAGCTTGGCAGAGCTCAGGATTCAACGTCTTCTCCGGTGGGGATCTGCGGCGGCTGGGCATCAGCGCAGCGACCGTGGCCGCGCTGGGTCAGGCACTGTCAGACCCCTCGGCTGAGGCGTCGGTCTATGCCAGGCAGTACCGAGACGACGACAAGGCGCCCAGCGCGTCGGTGCTGTCGTTGAAGGATGGGTCGGGCGGCCGGATCGCGATGTATCAGCAAGCAAGGACCGCCGGCTCGAACGAAGCGTGGTTGGCGATCTGCCCTGCCACTCCGCAACTAGTACAAGTTGGTGTGAAGACGGTGTTGGAAACACTTCCCTACGGGGAGTGGAAAACGCACAGCAGAGTTTAACCAATTGTTACGGAAATCCCGCGCACGGCGAGGATTTTCCGTGCAGCATTCAGCAAAGGTGCGGATGCCGCCAAATGTTCTAGAATCTGCTCAACAGTGGGGACGCGACGTCTGTTCTAGAATCTGCTCAATAGTTGGGACGCGACGTCACGATTTCACATAGCGAGGCAAAACACACATGGACCCACAAACCGTCGACAAAGGGGTGCAGGGATGACCGCAGTAGCTGAGGTGCAACAGCCAGGCACAGAGGCAGTCGCGTCCCCACAATCGGCCGTGATCGGCATCATCGCCGGCGACGGCGTGCAGATCGGCGTTTTGCTGGACGCCAACGCCCCGGTTTCGGTGATGATCGACCCGCTGCTCAAGGTCGTCAACGTCCGGCTCCGGGAGCTGGGCCTCACGCCTCTGGAAGCCAAGCTGCGCGGTCGCTGGGCTCTGTGCCTGGTTGACGGAACGCCGCTGCGGGCCACCCAGTCGCTGACTGAGCAGGATGTCTACGACGGCGACCGGCTGTGGCTGCGGTTCGTCGAAGACACCGAGCACCGCTCTCAGGTGATCGAGCACATTTCGACGGCCGTGTCGGTGAACCTCAGCAAGCGGTTCTCCGCCATCAACCCGACGATCGCGATCCAGGTCGGTGCCGCGATGGTCGGCTCCGGCGTGCTGCTGGCGTCCGGCCTGCTGGGCTGGTTCCGCTACCAGCACGACTCGTGGGTGCCGGCGCCTTACGCCCTGGTCATCGCGATCCTGGTGGTCACGGTGGCGCTGCTGATTCTGGGGCGCGCCCAGACCGTGCAGAACCGTCGCGGGGGCGACATCCTGCTGTGGAGCGGCATCGCGCCCATCTCGATAGCCGCGGCTGCGGCACCTCCCGGCCCGGTTGGCGCGCCGCACGCGGTGATGGGCTTTGCCGTCGCCGGGGTGGCCGCGATGCTGATCATGCGATTCACCGGCCGCCGGTTGGGTGCCGGTACGGCGATCGTCACCGTGACGCTGGCGGCCACGGTCGCGAGCCTGGCCCGGATGGTATTCGGCACCGGAGCGGTGACGCTGCTGACCAGCATCCTGCTGGTCTGCGTGTTCGGCTACCACAGCGCCCCGGCGCTGTCTCGCTGGTTGTCCGGGATCCGGCTGCCGGTCTTCCCGTCTGCCACCAGCCGCTGGGTATTCGAGGCCCGGCCCGACCTGCCGACCACCGTCGTGCACCCCGTCGGCGGCGGCCGTCCGACCCTGGAAGGCCCCGCGTCCATCCAGGACGTCGTGCTGCGGGCCGAGCGGGCCCGGTCGTTCTTGACCGGACTTTTGATCGGTCTGGGCGTGCTGACGATCGTGTCCTTGGCGGGCGTCGCCGACCCGCGCACCCAAAACCGCTGGCTGCCACTGCTTCTGGTCGCCACCACCGCAGGCTTCCTGATGCTGCGTGGTCGCTCGTACGTCGACCGCTGGCAGGCGATCATCCTCGCGGTGACGTCGGTCCTCATCGTCGGCGCGGTGATCGTGCGGTACTCGCTGGTGCTGTCCTCCACGGCTGCGATCTCGGTGACCGCCGGCCTCGCGGTGCTCATACCCGCGGCGGGGCTGACGGCAGCGGCGACGGTACCCAACACCATCTACAGCCCGCTGTTCCGCAAGCTCGTGGAGTGGGTTGAGTACCTCTGCCTGATGCCGATCTTCCCGCTGGCATTGTGGTTGATGAACGTCTATGCAGCGATCCGTTACCGGTAGTCGTCGACTGCGGCCGCTTCGCGCGGCCGCAGTGGCTGCTACCACGCTGATCGTGGCCTCGGTTGCGCTTTCCGGGTCGCCCGCCTATGCCATCAACCCGCCGGGGATCGACCCGGCCGCAGTGCCGCCGAACACTCCGCCCGGACCCCCGCAGCCGATGAAGCAGAATGCCTACTGCACCGAGGTTGGGGTGTTGCCGGGCACCGACTTTCGGGTGCAGCCGAAATACATGGACATGCTCAACCTGGCCGAGGCGTGGCGCTTCGGCCGCGGCGCCGGCGTGCGGGTCGCCGTCATCGACACCGGGGTGACCCCGCACCCGAGACTGCCGCACCTGATTCCCGGCGGCGACTACGTGATGGCCGGTGGTGACGGGCTGTCTGACTGCGACGCTCACGGCACGCTGGTGGCGTCGATGATCGCCGCCGCGCCGGGAACCGGTGAAATCGGTGGAGCGCCCGGGCCGCGGCGAGCACCGCCGGTTCCGACCCGGGAACCACCGCCACAGGCGCCGCCTCCACAGACGATCAGCGTGGCCCCGCCGCCACCGCAGACCATCACGATGGTCCCCGCGCCGCCGCCGTCGGAGGAGCCCGCTCCCGCGTGTCCGTGGTGCCCGCCGGGGCCGAAGTCACAGGGCCCAGCCGGAGAGCCCAAGGCGCCCGGAGCGGCCAACCACGGCCGGAGCGGTAACCACCACGGGCACGTGCTGTCAGTGGACTACCCGCGACCGGGCACTCCGCCGCCGCCGCTGGACCCGCCACCGCCGCCGGCACCGACTGACGCGTTCAGCGGGATAGCGCCCGACGTCGACCTCATCTCGATCCGGCAGTCCAGCCAGGCGTTCGGCCTCAAAGACGCCTACACCGGCGACGAGGACCCGCAGACCCGGCAGAAGTCGGACAACATCCGAAGCATGGCGCGCGCGATCGTGCATGCGGCCGACATGGGCGCACGGGTGATCAATATCTCCCTGGTGATGTGCATGAGTGCGCGCAGCATCATCGATCAGCCCGACTTGGGGGCGGCGGTCCGCTACGCGGCGGTCAACAAAGACGCCGTCATCGTCGCCGCCGCAGGTGACACCAGTCAGCGTGACTGCAAAGAGAACCCGATCGTTGATCCGTTGCACCCCAACGATCCTCGCGACTGGGGTGGCGTGACCACGGTGGTGACTCCGTCCTGGTTCAGCGACTTCGTCTTGACCGTTGGTGCGGTGGATTCCTCCGGCACACCGATGGACAAGCTCAGCGTGGCCGGGCCGTGGGTGTCGATTGGGGCACCCGGTACCGACGTCGTTGGGCTCTCACCGCGAGATGACAGTCTGATCAACGCGATTGACGGTCCGGACAACTCCTTGCTGGTGCCGTCGGGCACCAGTTTCTCCACCGCGATCGTCTCCGGTGTGGCGGCTCTGGTGCGGGCGAAGTACCCGCAGCTGTCGGCGCACCAGGTGATCAACCGGTTGGAGCGCACGGCCAGGGCACCCGCTCGTGGAGTGGACAACCAGGTGGGCTACGGGACCGTCGACCCGGTTGCCGCGCTGACCTGGGACGTACCCGATGGGGCTGCCCTGCCGAAAGAATCGGCGAAGCCGCTGAAGCTGCCCCCGATGCCTGCCCCGCGCAACATGACGCCGGTGTGGGTTGCTGCTGGCGGGCTGGGCGGCGCACTACTGATAGCTGGCTTGGTATTTGGCGGAGCGGTGCTGATGCGAAAGACAAGAGGATCGGAATGAAGGCACAACGTGAATACGGACTGAGCCTGTCGTGGGCGCGGGTCACCACGGTGTTCCTCATCGACGTTGCGTTGCTGGTGATCGCGAGTCATCTGCCCGATTCCTGGCAGGCCGGCCGCAACCTCGCTTTCTGGGTGGGTGTCGGCCTGGCGGTGATCGTGACCGTCGTCGCCCTACTCACCAACGGGGGAGTGCCCGTCTCGTCGGCCCCGATCGCACGGGTCCGTAACTGGTATGCCGACCCCGAGGCGCTGACCGTCGGCTGCACCCCGGCCATCGATCATCGTCGTCAATTCAGCAAGGACACCGTCGGCGTGCGTGAGTACGACGGCCAGCTGATCGCGGTGATCGCCGTCGACGGCGCGGCAGAGGCCGGCCGGCATCGCCACCGCGACGCATCGGCAACGACGATTCCACTCGAGGCCGTCGTCGAGTCGTTGCGCCAATTCGACGTCCGTCTGAACAGCGTCGACATCGTCTCGGTGGGAACGCGCAGTGGCAGCACAGGCGTCCGATCGGCCGTCCGGGATGACTTCGGGGCCGGTCGCGATCGGCGGCCGATCGACGAGCACAACACCTGGATCGTGCTGCGGATGGACCCGCAGCACAACGTCCAAGCAGTGGCCGCTCGTGATTCGGTGGCCTGCACCCTCGCGGCGGCCGCCGAGCGGTTGGCGCACGATCTCGACGGCCGCAGCTGCGCCGCCAGGCCGCTGACGGCCGATGAGATCGTCGACGTGGACGACGCGGTGTTGGCCGGGCTCCAGCCGGCTCACGTTCGCCCGTTCTGGCGCTACCTGAAGACCCCCGACGGATACGTCACCAGCTTCTGGGTTTCACCCGGTGACATCACCAGTGACACGCTCGAGGAGCTGTGGCTGACCGACGCCGACGTCACGGTGATGACGATCCGCCTCATCGCGGAGGGTCACGAAGCCGACGTGTCGGTCTGGGTCCGCTACCACAGCCACCAGCGCCTGCGGAAAGAGGCTTTCAGCGGGCTGAACCGGCTCACCGGCCGCCAGCTGGGCGCGGTAGCGGCCAGCCTGCCGGCGCCGACATCGCGTCGGCCGCTTCCGATGCCGAGCCGCACCTTGGGCGACGGCGAGGGCATCTTGGTCCCGGTTGGTGCCGTGACTCAGCCACAAACGAGCGGCGTCTAAGCCCTACGATGGAAAGATGACCCGACCGCAGACCAGCGCGCCGGATGCCCGCAACGCGATGGTCGCCGGTCTTCTGGCGTCCGGCATTTCGGTCAACGGACTGCAGCCCAGCCACAATCCGCAAGTGGCCCTGCAGATGTTCACCACAGCCACCCGGCTCGATCGGGACATGTGCGACGCGTGGCTGGCCCGGGTGCTGGCCGGTGACCAGAACATCGAGGTGCTCACCGGCGCATGGCAATCCGTCAAGACGTTCGGCTGGGAGATGCGACGCCTCGGCCTGACCGAGTTGGAGTTTCGCCCCGAGGTCTCCGACGGAATGTTCCTGAAGCTGGCCGTTACCAGTATGGAGACGTTGGCTGCCACCTACGCTGCCGCGCTGACCGAGGCCCAACGGTTCGCCGAGGCAGCGGAGCTGCTGGATTCGATCACGCCACGGAACGCCTCCGAGGAGGAGTTGATCAAGTATGTCCGGGGGCTGCTGCACTTCCGCACCGGCCGCTGGCCGGACGTGCTCGCCCAGTTCCCGCCCGCGACCACCTGGCGTCATCCTGAACTGAAGGCTGCCGGGGCAGCGATGGCCACCACCGCGCTGGCATCACTTGGGGTGTTCGAGGAGGCGACCCGACGCGCCCAGGAGGCGATCGAGGGCGACCGGGTGCCCAGCGCGGCCAACGTGGCGATGTACACCCAGGGAATGTGTTTGCGGCATCTCGGCCGCGAAGACGAAGCCGTCGAGGCTTTACGCCGGGTCTATTCGCGCGACGCCAAGTTCACCCCTGCGCGCGAGGCGTTGGACAGCCCCAGCTATCGGCTGGTGCTGACCGACCCGGAAACCATCGAGGCCAGGACGGATCCGTGGGATCCCGATAGCGCGCCCACCCGCGAAGAGGCCGAGGCCGCCCGTCACGCCGAGATGGCCAAGAAGTACTTGGACGAAGGCGATGCCGAGCTCAACGCGATGCTCGGCATGGAGCAGGCGAAGCGGGAAATCAAGCTGATCAAATCGACCACCAAGGTGAATCTGGCGCGCGCCAAAATGGGCTTGCCCGTGCCGGTGACGTCGCGGCACACCTTGCTGTTGGGGCCTCCCGGCACCGGAAAGACGTCAGTGGCGCGCGCGTTCTCCAAGCAGCTGTGCGGTTTGACCGTGCTGCGCAAGCCGTTGGTGGTGGAGACCAGCCGCTCGAAGTTGCTCGGCCGCTACATGGCCGATGCGGAAAAGAACACCGAGGAGATGCTCGAGGAGGCGCGCGGCGGAGCCGTCTTCTTCGACGAGATGCACAACCTGCATGAGAGCGGCTACTCCACGGGCGACGCATACGGCAACGCGATCATCAACACTTTGCTGCTCTACATGGAGAACCACCGCGACGAGCTGGTGGTCTTCGGAGCGGGCTACGCCAAAGCGATGGACAAGATGCTGGAGGTCAACCAGGGCCTGCGCCGCCGGTTCTCCACCGTCATCGAGTTCTTCAGCTATAACCCGAAGGAACTGATCGCGTTGACCCAGCTGATGGGCCGGGAAAACGAAGATGTGATCACCGATGACGCGGTCGACGTCTTGCTGCCGTCCTACACCAGGTTCTACGACGATGAGACCATCTCGAACGAAGGTGACCTGATCCGCGGCATCGACGTGCTGGGAAATGCCGGCTTCGTCCGCAACGTGGTGGAAAAAGCTCGCGATCACCGCAGCTTCCGACTCGACGACGAGGACCTCGACGCGGTGTTGGCGAGTGACTTCGACGAGTTCAGCGACGACCAGCTGCGCCGGTTCAAGGAATTGACGCGCGACGACCTCGCTGAAGGGCTCAGCGCCGCCGTCGCGGAGAAGAAAAGCGACTAGTCAGGCCCGGGATTTCCTCTCAGCGGCCGGCCGTTTTGTCCCCAGACGCAACTTTTACGGCAGTTTGCTGAGAGTTGCATTGACGACCGCTCTGAGTGCTGCGACGATGAGTTTACAAATGCGTTACATGCACCTCGCTAGGTGAGGCGTCTGCACGGATATAGGCCACTGACCTCGAACGTCGAAAGACGCCCAGGGTCAGGACAGCTCCTCCCGGCTTAAGGGTTGAGCCCAAGTGGCTTCCGGAATCTCCGGATACGCCGTGCAGTGCCAAAGCTCCGACGAGAGGGGTGCCACCCGACCGATGCGTCGGGCGACCCACCTCCATTCGGCCATCCACGGCGGCTTGCATGTCACGGCCGCGAGGGGGTGATGCCGAGACCGACTTTTGCCGGTAGTTCTGACCGTTTCGCTCCGATCCGGTCACGGCAGCGATTCCGCACCACGCCAACGGCGCAGCGGCCGATGCCCGTCTCCGGGTCGGACTACTTCACTGAGGAGAAGTCCATGTCATTCGTGACTACCCAGCCGGAAGCGCTGCACGCTGCGGCCGGCAATCTACAGGGGATTGGTGCAGACATGTCCGCCCACAACGCGGCCGCAGCCAGTCCGACGACGACGGTGATTCCCGCGGCGGCCGACGAGGTGTCGGCGCTGACCGCGGCACAGTTCAGCGCGCACGCCCAGCTGTATCAGGCGGTCAGCGCTCAGGCCGCGGCGATTCACGGGGTCTTCGTGTCCACACTCAGCGCCGGTGGCGAGTCGTACGCGGCCACCGAAGCTGCCAACGCGGTCGCCGCGGGTTAAGGGGGGACGTAGCAATGGATTTCGGAGCATTACCACCAGACGTCAACTCCGCTCGCATGTACGCCGGTCCCGGTTCGGCGCCGATGCTGGCAGCAGCGTCAGCGTGGGACGCGCTGGCCGCCGAGCTGGGCTCAGCGGCATCCTCCTATGGCTCGGCGGTCAACAGCCTGGCCGAAGGGTCCTGGCTGGGACCGGCGTCGGCAGCTATGGCGGCCGCGGCCGCGCCGTACGTGGAATGGATGGGCACGACCGCCACCGATGCCGAGCAAACGGGTTACCAGGCCAAGGCTGCCGCAGCGGCCTATGAGACAGCGTTTGCGATGACGGTGCCACCCGCGGTCGTCGCAGCCAACCGCACTCAGCTGGCGGCGTTGGTGGCAACCAATGTGTTGGGCCAGAACACGGCGGCGATTGCGGCCACCGAGGCCCTCTACGGCGAGATGTGGGCCCAGGACGCCGCGGCGATGTACAGCTATGCGGGCTCTTCGGCGGCCGCCGCTACGGTGACCCCGTTCAGTACGCCGCCGGAGACCACCAACGCGGCCGGGTCCTCCAGCCAAGGCGGCGCGGTCAGCCAAGCCGCGGGTACATCATCGAGCGCGGGCGCGCAGTCTGCGCTCTCACAGGTGGTCTCCACGGTCCCCAACACATTGCAGGGACTCGCATCGCCAATGTCGGCGGCCGGGACCAATCCCTTTGCGCCAGGATCGAATACCGCCACCACCGGGATCGCCGGATTGTTGAATCTGTTCTCTGGGCAGAGTGGGTCGGCCTTCGGTGGCTTCATAAACTCCGCGTCGGCGAACGGGTTCCTGTCGGGGAACTGGGTGAACCCCGCCAGCATCAGCCCGGCAGTTACGAGCGCTTTCGGCGACATCGGGTTTTTGGCGGTGGCCGGTCAGGCCGGTGCCGGTCTCAACCCAGCCCTGTTGACGGGGACTGGTGCATCGTCCGCAATGAGCGCGGGATTGAGCCACGCCGGTTCGGCGATCGGCTCACTCGGGTCGTCGGGCCTGGGTGGCCAAGCCGTATCAGCCGGGGTGGGCCGCGCGACCTTGGTCGGAACAATGTCTGTTCCGCAGAGTTGGGCCGCGGCCGCCCCAGCGACAAGCCACGCGGCCGCGGCGGCGCCGTCGCCGGCGCAGGCGGGCGGCTGGTACAACCCGCCAGGGATCGAAGAGGTGTCCTCGACGCCAGGGGTGCCCGGCATGCCAGGGATTCCGATGGGCGGCGGGGCCGGCGGACGCGGGTGGGGCTTTGCCGCTCCCCGGTACGGGTTCAAGCCCACCGTCGTGGCACATCCGCCGGCGGCCGGATAGCGAAAGGGGAGAGTGTGCCCGTGATTGTCAAACCCGCCTTGCGCGCCATGAGACGTCGAAATTGGCGACGGACACGACGTCCGAACTCAACTTGTCGAAAACCGGGCCCGCACGATAGTCGGTGTCCTCGTGACCTCGGATTCATAGAAGCCGAAGTTCTGTGTGATCGATGAACGGCCACAGGCGATTTCGGCAGTCGTCCGAGTCTGTCTGCTACGGCTGCGAACCGGCCGACGCCGCCCACAACTGTCCCGTTTTAGCCCACAACCGACAACGATTTCCGCGAGTTGAGTTGACTACCTTGCCTCTTGGTGGAACTATGGCCTTTGCAAGCACCTCGCTAGGTGAGGCGTCTGCACGGATACAGGCCACTGACCTCGAACGTCGAAAGACGCGCAGGGTCAGGACAGCTCCTCCCGGGTTAAGGGTTGAGCCCAAGTGGCTTCCGGAATCTCCGGATACGCCGTGCAGTGCCAAAGCTCTGACGAGAGGGGTGCCGCGACCGGCTGACGTGCCGGATCCGCCTCATCCCGCGTGCAACGTGATGGCACCCCTGTGTGCCCTGGCCGTGAGGAGGTGAGGCGAAATGAGTCCAAGTGACAGTCCGTATCCGAGACCGGTGACCGTTTCGTTCGGATCCGGCCCCGGCGCTATCTCCATCTTCTGAATCGGCTTGCGCCGCTTCGATTAACACGCACGCGCGCTTTATTTTCGCGCGCGTGTAGTCCTGTCGTGCTTTGACACCAGCGCGGCTTCAGCCTGCTTTGCGTAAGGAGAAGTCCGATGACTTTCGTGACCACACAGCCAGAAATGCTGACGGCAGCAGCCGGCCAGCTGGAAGGTATCGGCACCGCTCTCAACGGCCAGAATGAGGCCGCCGCGGCCCCGACGACCGGCGTAATCCCCGCCGCCGCCGATGAGGTGTCGGCGCTGACGGCGGCGCTGTTTGCCAATCACGCTCAGACCTACCAGGCGGCAAGCGCGCAAGCTGCGGCGATGCACGAGATGTTCGTGCGGATCTTGAGCGCCAGTGCCGGTTCGTACGCGACCACTGAAGCAGCCAACGCGGTCGCAGCCCTCTGAAGGCCAGGGGAGGTGTGTCATGCTCGACTTCGCGGTACTGCCGCCAGAAATCAACTCCGCCAGAATGTATTCAGGCCCGGGGTCGGCGCCGATGTTGGCCGCCGGCTCAGCCTGGAGCCAGCTGGCCGCCGAAATGCGCTCGGCAGCAGCCTCTTACAGCTCGGTCGTCTCAGGACTGACCAGCGGCAGCTGGCTGGGTCCCACATCGACGTCAATGGCGGCCGCGGCCGCGCCGTACGCGGCGTGGATGAACGCTACGGCCGCCCAGGCTGAGCAGACCGCTGGTCAGGCGCAAGCCGCGGTGACCGCCTATGAGTCAGCGTTCTCGATGACCGTGCCGCCCACGGTGATCGCAGCCAACCGAGCCCAGCTGGCGTCTCTGGTGGCGACCAACGTGTTGGGGCAGAACACCCCGGCCATCGCGGCCACCGAAGCCCAGTACGCCGAAATGTGGGCCCACGACGCCGCGGCGATGTACGGCTACGCCGGTTCGTCCGCTGCCGCTTCACAATTGACGCCGTTCGCGGCGCCGCAGCCGACCACGAGTTCTGCTGGGCTCGCCGGCCAGGCCGCGGCGGTGGCCCAGGCCACCGGTACCTCGGCGGGCACCAGCGGCAGCTCGGCCGCCAGCACGTCGACGTCCACCGGGCTGTCGTCGTTGTTGGGGAACCTGGATTCTCCTTCGGGGCTCGCAAGTTTGCTCAGCGGCTCGGACAACTCGGCCCTGGGGACCTTCCTGAGCGGCAACTTCTTCAGTACTGCGGTCACCAACGGCGCACTCGCCGGTGGGCCGTTTAACCCGCAATTCCTCCTGCAGTCGTTGGCGGGTTTCAGCTCTTTGCAAGGCGCGAGAAGCGCAGGCGCATCGGGGCTGCTGAACCTGTTCAACCCGGGCGCACTGGGGTCGGCGAGCTTGCCGAGCCTGGGCGGCGGCGGGTCTGGAATGTCGGCCGCGATCGGTGGCGCGGGCCGCGTCGGCGGGTTGTCAGTGCCGCCGAGCTGGTCCGCGGTCGCGCCAACGAGCCCCATCGCCTCGGCGCTGGGCGGCAGTCCGCTCGCGCCACCCGGAACCGTCGCAGGCGGCCCCGGCGGCGCTGCGTCGCCGATGTCGAACATGTCCGGGCGTCTGCGCCGCCCGGTCCCGAAATACGGGATGCGCCTTCCACCAGTAATGGCACGCCCACCTGCCGCCGGATAACGGATTTGAGGTGAAACTATCATGATCGACTTCGCGGTACTGCCGCCGGAAATCAACTCCGCCAGAATGTATTCGGGCTCGGGTTCGGCGCCGATGTTGACAGCCGGCGCGGCCTGGAGGCAGCTGGCCGCCGAAATGCACTCGGCGGCAGTATCTTACAGCTCAGTAATCTCAGGGCTGACCAGCGGAAGCTGGCTCGGCCCGGCTTCGACATCGATGGCGGCCGCGGCCGCGCCCTATGCGGCCTGGATGGAGACCACGGCCGCCCAGGCTGAGCAGACCGCTGCTCAGGCGCAAGCCGCGGTGACCGCCTACGAGTCGGCGTTCTCGATGACCGTGCCGCCGGCGACGATCGCGGCGAACCGGACGCAACTCTCGTCACTGATCGCGGACAACGTGCTGGGTCAAAACACCCCAGCCATCGCGGCCACCGAAGCCCAATACGGCGAAATGTGGGCCCAAGATACCGCGGCAATGTACGGATACACCAATTCCTCTGCTGCCGCTTCACAGTTGACACCGTTCAGCCAGCCGGCCCAGACCACCAATGCGACCGGACTCGCCGACCAAGCCGCAGCGGTCGCCCAGGCCACCGGTACCTCGGCGGGCACCAGCAGCACCTCGGCCAGCTCGTCGACGACCGATTGGCTGTCGTCGTTGTTGGGCGGGATCACCACCCCCGGGTCGGACACCTCCACCACGGGACTGGCCGGGCTGCTCAATGACCTCGATGGAGCCAACGGGTCGCTGCTGGGCAGCTTTCTGAACAACGGGACAGTCGCGAACTTCAGCAACGCATTCACTACGAGTGGGTTGCTGAACCCGACCGCGATGCTCGACTCGGTGTCGTGCTTCGGCTATCTGTTCCCGGGTATGGCGGGCGGTGGGCTGTCGGCCGATGTGTCGGGTCTGGCCGCCGGGCTCGGTTCGGGAATGAAAGGGCTGGGTTCGGCCGCGCTGGGATCGGCGGGGTTGCCAGGCCTGGGTGCGGCGGTATCGGCCGGAGTTGGAGAGGCCACCCCGCTCGGTGTGTTGTCGGTGCCGCAAGGCTGGGCCGCCGCCGCGCCGGCACTCGGCAAGGTTGCCACCGCGCTGCCGGGCGCAAGCGCGCTGAGCCCCGCCCTGGGCGCCACGCCGCTGGTGCCGCCGCCTGGGTCGGTGGTGCCCGGCATGCCAGTGGGGGGGCTAGCGGGACTGGCTGACCACGACTTCGAAGAACCGATGTACGGGTTTCGTCCCATTGTGATGGCGCGGCCACCAGCCGCGGGCTACTCACCAGAAACCATTGCACGACAACGTAAATGACGAGTTGAGGAGATTGATATGCCTGCACGTTTTATGACTGACCCGCACGAGATGCGGTCGATGGCGGGCCGTTTCGACGTGCACGCCCAGACGGTGGAGGACGAGGCCCGCAAGATGTGGGCGTCTTCGCAGAACATCGCCGGGGCCGGCTGGAGCGGTACCGCCCAGATGACGTCCTACGACACCATGGGCCAGATGAATCAAGCCTTCCGCAACATCGTCAACATGCTGCACGGTGTGCGCGACGGGTTGATCCGCGACGCCAACAACTACGAGAGCCAAGAGCAGGCCTCCCAGCACCTCCTGTCCAGCTAGCCCGATCCTCGAAAACCCTTAGGAGAACAGCATGTCGATTAGCTACCAGTTCGGCGACGTGGATGCCCACGGCGCGATGATCCGTTCCCAGGCCGCATCCTTGGAGCAAGAGCACCAGTCCATCGTGCGCGATGTGCTGGCCGCCGGTGACTTCTGGGGCGGCTCGGGTTCGGTGGCCTGCCAGGAGTTCATCACCCAGTTGGGTCGCAACTTCCAGGTGATCTACCAGCAGGCGAACTCCCACGGCCAAAACGTGCAGAACGCCGGCAACAACATGTCCAGCACCGACGCCGCCGTCGGCGGCAGCTGGGCCTAACCCCAAGCGCGGC
>DASQRI010000097.1:0-3702 GCA_035642975.1 Mycobacterium sp. | reverse complement strand
CACGTCGCGCTGATCCGGGACGATCACCAGCACCGCGCGACCGGTCCGCACCGTCTGGGCGGCCGCCTCGGCGAAACGATCGGCCCACAACTCACCGGGCAGCGCCTGCCACACTGCCCGTGCGCCGCGTGCCTCGGCCAGGGCACTCAGCAGAGGCCCGCCGCTGCCATACGCTTCCCACCCGGCCCGGTCGACCTCGTCGACCGCGGAAAGCTCTGGCGGCGTGTGGCTTTCACGCTCCACTTTGGCGTGCCGCGGCGGCACCGCCAGCCGCAGCACGTCGGCACGGGTTCCCGCGTAGCGCGCCGCCACGGCATCGACCAGCCGACGGATCTCGGGGGTGAGCACCGCCTCGGCGGACACGACGCGGTCCAGCCAGGCCAGCGTGCCGACATGATCGGTTTCGGTGCGGCGCTCCAGGATGAACCCGTCCACCAGCCGGCCGTGGAATCGAAGCCGCACCCGGACACCGGGCTGGGCGTCGTCGGACTGCTCCGCCGACACTAAATAGTCGAACTCGCGATCCAGATGCGGCACCGACAACATCGGCAACACCCGCGCGATCGGTTCGAATGCGGCGGGCTGCCGGGTCCGGGTGCTCACTCGCCAGGTGTAGCAGGGTTGGCCGACACCCGGCCGAAGAAGAAGCCGGCCGTGATCAAGACCTGGGCCGCCGCATACGCCCACCAGATGGGCACCGCCAGCGCCTCGTTGCCCAGGACGAACCTGCCGATGCCGATCATCGCGTCCGACCCGGCAAAACACACCGCGCCGACCGCCGTCCACGGCGTGGGCAGCCGCGCCAGCAGCGCCGCACAGACCATGACGCCGAGCACGACCATGTAAACCGTGACCGGAACGGTCAACCCGTCACGACCCAGCTGCGGCCAGAACCACGCCAGCAGCGCCACACATGCCACGCACGTCGCAGCGACGGCGAACAGACGCGGACGCGACCGAGTCGACTGCCGCGCCAGCGGCAACAGTGCACCCAGAAAACACAAGTGCGCCAAGAGAAATGCCGCCAGCCCGAACACGAAGGACGCCGTCCACCACGGGATCGCCAGCAGCGCGTCGCCTACCGCCGAGAACACCAGCGCCAGCATCAGCCAGCGACGCTCCCGGACGATCGGATGCGCCGCCGCGGCCAACGCCAGCAGCAGCGCCATCGACGCTTTGAACGCCGGCTGCGCGGTCCACTGTCCGGTCAGATCCGCACCCGGCGGCGCGCCCAGCGCCGCTGCGGTCAGAAACACCCCGTAGGCGATGCCGGCCCAGCCGGCGGCCACCCAGGCTCCGAGCATGACCCGGGGTGCGTACGGTGTCTCCATGCCCGCCGTCGACGACTCCGGATCCGCCATCGATCCCATCCTGCAGAAGGTACTGGACGCGGTTCCGTTCCGGTTATCCGCCGACAGCGGGGTCGAAGTGGCCCGCCGGCAGCTGCGGGATCTGCCGCGGCGTTCCTTCCATCCAGAGCTTCGGGTCGAAGACCGCGCCATCGACGGGCCGGCCGGACCGATCAACATCCGGATCTACTGGCCGCCAACCGATCACCCCGCGCCGCCGGTGGTGATCTTTTTCCACGGCGGCGGCTTCGTCGTCGGCGACCTCGACACCCACGACGGAACCTGCCGTCAGCACGCCGTCGGCGCCTCGGCTGTGGTGGTGTCCGTCGAATACCGGTTGGCGCCCGAGCATCCCTACCCCGCTGCCATTGACGATGCCTGGGCCGCAACGCAATGGGTCGCCGGGCACGGCGGTGAGATCGGCGCCGACGCCACTCGGCTGGCCCTCGCCGGAGACTCGGCCGGCGCCACGATCTCGGCGGTGATCGCGCAGCGGGCTCGCGACAACGGTGGGCCGCCGATCCGGTTCCAGCTGTTGTGGTATCCGGCCACGCTGTGGGACTCGTCGCTGCCGTCGTTCACCGAGAACGCCGACGCGCAGGTGCTCGACCGTGCGGCCGTCGCCGCGTTCACCCGTTGGTACGCAGGCGAAATCGACCTGTCCGATCCCCCGGTCGGGATGGCGCCGGGCCGGGCCGAGAACCTGGCCGGTCTGCCGGCCGCCTACATCGCCGTCGCCGGGCACGATCCGCTGCGCGACGACGGGATCCGTTACGGGGAGCTGCTCGCGGCCGCCGGTGTTCCCGTCGAGGTGCACAACGCCGAGACGCTGGTGCACGGCTACGTCGGATACGCCGGCGTGGTGCCCGCAGCCACGGCTGCGCTCGACCGCGGGCTGGCCGCACTGCATGCGGCGCTGCACGAGGGCTAATCACCGATTGCGTACGGTATGTCCATGACGGAGCCGACCATCGCCCGACCACAGATCGACCCGACGCTCAAGGCGCTGGTCGACGCGTTCCCGATGACCTTCAAGGCCACCGACGGTGTCGAGGTCGCACGCGCGAAACTCCGCCAACTGCAAGCGCCCCCGGAGATGCTGCCGGATCTACGCATCGAGAACCGCACCGTCGGGCACGGTGACCTCACCGACATCCCGGTCCGCATCTACTGGCCGCCGATCGCCCAGCACAGCAACCTGCCGATCGTCGTCTTCTATCACGGCGGGGGTTTCGCGCTCGGTGATCTGGACACCCACGACCCGGTCGCTCGCGCACACGCGGTCGGCGCGGAGGCCATCGTGGTGTCCGTCGACTACCGGCTGGCCCCGGAGCACCCGTTCCCGGCCGGGTTGGACGACTGCTGGGCTGCGCTGCAATGGGTCGGCGAGCACGCCGCCGAGTTGGGCGGCGACCCGAACCGGATTGCCGTCGCCGGCGACTCGGCCGGTGCCAACCTCGCCGCGGTGGTGGCGCACCTGGCCCGCGACAAGGGCGGGCCCAGCCTGGCCTTTCAGCTGCTCTGGTATCCGTCCATCACCGCCGACCGGTCGCTGCCGTCTTTCACCGAGAACGCCGACGCACCGATTTTGGACCGCGACGTCATCGACGCCTTTCTGCACTGGTACATCCCCGGGGTCGACATCAGCGACCCGAAAGCGCTGCCTGCCGCGATGTGCCCGTCCAACGCGACGGATTTCTCCGGGCTGGCGCCCGCCTTCATCGGCAGCGCCGAGCATGACCCCCTGCGCGATGACGCCGCCCTCTACGCCAAGCTGCTCAGCGCCGCGGGGGTGCCCACCCAACTGAGCAACGAGCCCACCCTGGTGCACGGCTATGTCAGTTTCGCGCTGCTCATCCCGGCCGCCGCCGAGGCGACCAACCGCGGCCTCGCCGCGCTGAAAGCGGCGCTGCGGTAACCGGGGGCGCGGTACCGTCGGTAACGACTGACCGGCACAGCAACCCGCGATTGGAGGTACGGTGAGCGGCTACCAACCTGACTACCAGTGCCTGATCGTCGGGGCCGGGTTCTCGGGCATCGGCACCGCGATCAAGCTCAACCAGGAAGGGTTCGACGACTATCTGATCGTCGAGGCCGGCGACGGTGTCGGCGGCACCTGGCACTGGAACACCTATCCGGGTATCGCCGTTGACATTCCGTCGTTTTCCTATCAGTTCTCGTTCGAGCAACGGCCGGACTGGTCGCGCACCTATGCGCGGGGCAATGAGCTGAAGGCCTACGCCGAGCATTGCGCCGACAAGTACGGCATCCGGCCGAAGATCCGCTTCAACACCAAGGTTCTGGCCGTGGAGTTCGACGACGAGCGGGCGCTGTGGCGGGTGCAGCTCGATCC
>DASQRI010000096.1:0-4402 GCA_035642975.1 Mycobacterium sp. | reverse complement strand
CAGATCGCCGACCCGGCCGACCGGCTGCGCGCCATCGCGCACGGCAATGGGGTGGCCAAGGAGCACAGCGCCGCGATCGGGGCGACGCTGTTGCTGGACTGGGCGCAGTTTGCCGGGCGGGCGCTGTTGGCTCCGGCGGTGGGACTCTTCGCGAGTGCCGTGCTGACCCGCCGACCGGTGCACAACCTGGTCATCTCCAACGTGCCGGGACCGCAGATGCCGTTGTACTTCCTGGGGTCCCAGGTCAAGGCGATGTATCCGCTCGGACCGATCTTCTACGGCACCGGCCTCAACATCACGGTGATGTCGCTGACCGGCAAGCTGGACGTCGGGATCAACGCATGCTGGGAGCTGGTGCCCGACGTATGGGACCTGGCCGACGACTTCGAGGTCGCCCTGGAGGAATTGCTCACCGCCGCCGCGTGATCCGCCCGAGTACCAGCTCGATGGGTTAGGTCGCTGCTCTTGACGCGTCAAGACCCGAGAACGAAACCGCTGGTAACCAACGGGAACGAGATGGAAGGAGCCGGCAGCTCCACACGGAAAAAGCTGGTCAGAGCCCTAGGTTCGGGCCAGTTTTTTCTTTCATCAATGTCGCGGGTCAGACGATGACGACACAGCGGAGGGGATATTCGAAGATGCTCTCGTAGTTCACGATCTGGCAAGTGACCCTGGTAGCGGTCGGGAACTGGGCCCGGGTCTTGTCGGCGATTATCCGGAGCGCATCCTCTGCGAACACCGCATGGTGGTGGATGGCGGTGACCGCGTCGGCTTCGCTCCGTCGCTTATGCAGTTCCCGCACCGGCCCGCTGGCCGCAGACTCTCCAACGGCGAGCAGCTCGGCCAGGGAACGACCAGCCACGGTCGTCACGTGTCCGGTCACGGTGATTTCCAGGTCGCAAACCTGATTGTGGGACGGATGCTCGCCGACGTTGTCCATATCGTCGCGGTCGAAGGCGATCGCGCTCTGGGCCTGGGGACAGGCCAGACAAACCTTGAATGCGGCGCCCCAGGTCACCTCGGTTCGCTCTGCCGCCTCGATCCGGCAGATCTCCTCGATCGGCTTGAACCCGTCGTCGTGCGGCAACACGACGGTGGCACGTGCGTCCACCGACCAGGACGCGGCGCCGGGCACCGCCTCGCGCAGTCGCTCGAAGATGCCCTGGGCGTAGTCGAGGACGGTCGGCTGTGGACCTGGCCGATCGATGCATTCGATCAGCCTGGACATGTGCGCGCCCCGTTGGTGGGCATATAAACCGACTGAGATGTCCATGACGACCATCGCCGCGCTGTCATGCTCGTCGATCGCGACGATCCGCTTGACCCCGACGTGTCCGACGGAATGCACTGGAATGCAGACGTTGGGAACTTCCGAATGCAGGTCTGGCAGCACACCGATGTCCTTGTTGGCCATGCTATTTCACCCTCCGACTCGTGACCGTCGCCAAATGTGGCTCAACTGTGGGTAGCAAGTCGTAAGCACCGTGCTCGAGAACGGCCCGGCGCTCACGGTAGGCAGGCAGCGTCGTCAATCGGCACTATCTGCCGAACATGTCACGAGTGTGGTGCGAGATTGGTTCACTCGTCAGCTGGAGCGGATCCACTTGCTTAGACCCGTCCATCTGCCCACGGCGGGGGACGGATCCCGTCCAGGAGAACGATGCTGCGTTTGGCGCGCCTTGATGCGCTCGTCCTCAATGGCCCGGTGAGCACACCTGCTGGACCGGCCAGCGCAAAGTACCAGTGCTCCTCCGCGCGGCCGTCTACGGTGCATTGCAGTGCGCTGGCCAGAGCGTCATTGTCGGAGGCCAGCCAGCGAGTGCTGTGTTGGCGGTCGAATTCGGCCCATGAGGGGACGGTGAATTCCTCGATGACAAGTTGGGGGTCCTCACCGCTGCGGTACAACCGCCAGCGGTAGCCGCCGGTACGTGAGCGCGACCTGCCGACTTTGAGCATCGCCGCGGTGAACTGTTGGATTCGGTCGTCGGTCACCTGGTAGGAGGTCGAAATCAGGACCGGCCCATCGTTGGGGTCGGGCTGGAAAACCAGTGTCGGCGTGGGCCAGGCGGTAGAAGTCGTCAGGTCGAGCGTTCCGGTTTCGGGACGCAGCGGAAGCACGGCCACGCTGGCCGCCGTCAGCAGAAGTAGGGCGGCTGCCGCCAAGAGTGATTGCGCAAGCCCGAAGTGGGCGGCGATCAGACCCCACAGATAAGACCCGAGTGCTTGGGAGCCGCTGAAGACCAGCAGATACACGGCCATCCCGCGGGCCCGCACCCAATGTGGCAGCGTCAGCTGGAGGGCGGCGTTGAGTGTGGTCAGGGTCGCGATCCACGCCATGCCGCACACCAGCATCAGCGGGATCGCCGGGCCGAACGGGCCGATCGCCACCACAAGTAGGCCCAATGCATAGGCGCCGGCCGAAGCTGCCAACACCGTATTAGTTGCGAATAATCTGCGGAGGTGCGCGATGAGGGCTACCCCGATGACGGCGCCGACGCCAAGGGTGGCGAGCACCAGGCCGTAACCGCAGGAGTTCATGTGCCAGTGGCGTGCGGCCGTGACGGGCAACAGTGCCCACAACGCTGAGGCGGGAAATGCGAATAGCGCCGACCGCAGGAGGATCCGGCGGGTGATCGGTCCGTGGCGGACCCATCGCAGTGCGGCCAGGATCGAGAGCCCGATGCTTTCGCGCTCACTCAGCGGCGCGCAAGCGGGTCGCTTCCAGGACCGCAACGCGACGATGATCGCGGCGAAGGACACCGCGTTGAGCGCGAACACCGCGGCCGGCCCGGCGACCAGGACTACGACCCCGGCCAGGGCAGGTCCGATTGCGCGGGCCACGTTGACTGTGACGCTGCCCAGCGACGCCGCGGCGGGTATCTGTTCACGCGGAACGAGTTCGGGCTGGATCGCCTGCCACGCCGGGCCGGTCAGCGCCGAGCCAGAGCCGATGGCCACGGTGAACACCAGGAGCCAGGTCGGCGTCAGAACCTCGGTGAACGCCAGTGTGGCTAGCACCGCGGCCGCAAGCACCGCATAGGTTTGAACTACGATGAGCAGCCGTCGTCGATCGAACAGATCGGCAAACACACCACCGAAGAGCCCCAGTATTAATGTCGGTGTGAGCGAAGCGGTTTGGACGAGTGCGATGATGGTCGCGCTGCTGTGGTGCTCAACCAGAAACCATTGGGCGCCGACGGTTTGCATCCAAGTGCCGATGTTCGATACCAGCTGCGCGATGAACAAGTTGCGGTAAATCGCAATCTTCAGCGGCGCCCACGCTGAGGTCTCCGCGGGTGCAGTTTTAACACCCTCGGTGCTCACGGTCACAGCCGTCATGCGCCGTTACTCCCTCAAGCTTCTGATCCTCGACCCCTATTAATAGCTCACGGGGTTACAACAAGGACGGTTCACGGATACTTCCTATTTCAGGTGTGTTTTAGGGCTCTGGTCTGACGAATTGCCGCCGCGGGGTTCTCGGCTCAGTCTCGTTCAGGTATGACGTTCACGGGCTGTAGAAGGTTTCGACGAGGCTCAGGCCAGCTTTTCTCATTCATCGCCAAAGCGAGCCATCTCACGGGCGAACGGTACTAAGTTCGGCCGGCGGAAGAAGGTCGCTGACCCGACGCGTCGGTGCGGGGAAGTGCGGAAGTTACTGCGAGGTTGACTTCGGCGCCCAGTGAGTTCGCACGGTGCGACAGGTGCACGACGCCGGGCCTTGGTTTAGTGGTTGCGCCAGTTGAACCCGCCTGCCCAGACCGCGCCGTTCATTCTGGTGAGCCGGCTGCGCCCGGCGATGGCCGCTTCACCGTCCCGGCGCACGTATGTCGTGAACGTGTCGGCAATGGAGGGGCAGTTCAGCCGGGCGTACAAGGGACCGGGGCATCCGCACACGAACATGGCGAAGGCCGCGCTGAACATGCTCACCCGCACCAGCGCAGCCGAGATGCTTGAGCGGGATGGCATCCTCATGACCGCCGTCGATACGGGCTGGATCACTGATGAGCGTCCACACCCGACCAAGCTGCGGCTCGCCGACGAGGGCTTCCATGCCCCGCTCGACCTTGTCGACGGCGCCGCCCGGGTGTACGACCCGATCGTCCGGGGGGAGTTAGGTGAAGATCTGCACGGCTGCTTCCTGAAGGATTACTCGCCGAGCAGCTGGTAGTCAGTCCCGCCCCCGGCCGCCGAACAGCTGCAAGAAGAACGTGAACACGTTGAGCGCGTCGAGGAAGATCGATGCGGCGATAAGCGGTGCAGAGTCCATATCCGTCGACCGGCGGAGCCGTTGGAAGTCGACCATGGTGAGACCTGCGAAAATGACGAGCCCGAGGATCGAGTAGATGAGCGCACCGCCGGGAACGTTCACGAAGATCAACACGACGCCGAATCCGATGAGCGC
>DASQRI010000095.1:0-5444 GCA_035642975.1 Mycobacterium sp. | reverse complement strand
CGCCGGCGTGGGTCCGGTAGACGTAGTGCCGGTTGTCCAGCCGCAAAGCTGTGGTCGTCGCTTGATGCAGCCACGGGTGGCGACGGCGCAACCCGATCAGGTACTGGTGCAACTCCCACGTTCGTGCGCCCCGCGGATCCAATTGCGCCGGGGGAGAGCTGAACTCCGGTCGCACCTCGTCGTCGCCGCCGAACCGCTCTTCTTTGACACCGCGTGCCCCGAACTCGTCGCCGGCGTACACACTGGGAATCCCACCGACCGTCATCAGGAGCACCAACGCATGGGCGAGGTGCCGGGGATTCTCCAGCTGGCTCGCGATGCGGGTCACGTCGTGATTGCCCACGAAGGTCAGCGGTGCGAACTTGGTAAGGAAGCTGTTGTGGCGCTGCAAGGCCCAATCGAGCTCGAAGAAATTGCTGTCGTTGAGGCTGCTCCAGATCGCCTTCCACAGCTCGTACTGCGTCGCCGAGTCGAAACCGGCCTCGCCCACCACCGCTGCGTAATCCCCGTGTATCAGCTCGCCGACAAACCACGCGTCGGGATGTCTCTCGCGGACCTTGAGTAGCACTGCGGTCCAAAACGAGTTCGGCACGGCGTAAGCCGCATCCAATCGCCAACCGTCTGCGCCGCGGTGCAGCCAGTGCGACATGACGTCGGCGACGTAATCGGCGACTTCGGGGCTCTGGTGATTCAACGTGATGAGATCGGCGTGGCCTTCGAAGGTGTGGAACCGCCCCGGGCGGCCACGAAACCAATCGCCCGGCTCGCCGTTCTGCACGGCTTCCCGGTAACGCGGGAAGTCGGTGCCCACGTGGTTGAACACTCCGTCGAGCAGAACACGTAAGCCGCGCCGGTGCGCCTCGGTGACGAGGTAGTCGAAATCCTGATCGTCACCAAGGCGCGGGTCGATGCGGTAGTGATCGGTGGTGTCGTAGCCGTGGGTGCGTGCGGCGAACACCGGTCCCAGCGCGATTCCCGAAGCGCCCAAAGTGATCGCGTGGTCCAACCACTCCGATATTCGACGCAGCCGGTGTTCATGGGGAGTGGGCTGGTGATCGGCGGGATAAGCGCCGACAAAGCCGAGCGGATAGACCTGCCACCAAATCACATGCTCGACCCAGCCAGGCACGGTGACGACCGGTTCGGTCAGCCGGCCGCGGCGAGGGTCTGAGCTGCGGTAACCGCCTGCGCGACACCGGAAACGATGGCGGCTACCTTCAGCGCTTCCAGGATCGCTTCCCGGTCGACGCCGGCCTCGCGCAAGGTGTGCTCGTGGGCGACCACGCAATGCGAACACCCGTTAATCGACGACACCGCAAACGACCAGAGCTCGAAATTGGCCTTGTCCACGCCCGGGTTGCCGATGATGTTCATCCGCAGTCCTGGCCGCAGGTCGTCGTACTTGCCGTCGAGGAAACCACGGCCACGGTAGAACACGTTGTTCATGCCCATGATCGACGCGGCGCCCAGCGCAGCCTGGTAGGCCTCGGACGACAGATTGTCTGTCGCTTCGGCGCCAATCTCGGCCAGCACCTGGGTATTCCGCGTCGCTGCGGCGCTGGCCAACAGCGTGCCCCACAGCTGCTCGGAGTTCAGCACAGTGCCGCGGCTGATCGAGCCAAGGTTGAGCTTGAGGTCCTTGGCGTAGTCAGGCAGTGCGTCTTTCAAATTCTCGAGACTCATGCGCGCCCCTCCTCATCGCTTCGTTCTGCATCGTCGGCGGCGCGACTCATCAGGCTGACTTCCTCAACTCTTCGCCGGCGTCGATCGTGGGGTCGCCCTTGCGCCAGTTGCAGGCGCACAGCTCGTCGGACTGCAGGGCGTCGAGCACCCGCAGCACCTCGTCGACGTTGCGGCCCACCGAACCGGCGGTCACCGCTACGAATTGGATTTCGTTGTTCGGATCGACGATGAACGTGACCCGGTCGGCCACACCCTCGTGGTTGAGCGCCCCGGTGGCTTCGACGAGTTCGCGCTTGATGTCCGACAGCATCGGGAACGGCAGCTTCTTGAGGTCCTCGTGCTGGGCACGCCATTGGAAGTGCACGAATTCGCTGTCCACCGAGACACCAAGAACTTGGGTGTCGCGGTCCTCGAATTCGTCGTTGAGCTTGCCGAAGGCGGCGATCTCGGTCGGGCACACGAACGTGAAGTCCTTCGGCCAGAAGAACACCACGCGCCACTTGCCCTCGTGGTCACCGCTGGAGATGGTGGTGAAGTAGTCGCCGGGCTGTTGAGCATCGACCTTGGAGAGGTCGCCGCCGATCAACGCGGTCAGCCGGTAGGTGGGGAACTGGTCGCCGATTGTCAGCAGGGCCATGTCGCTCCTTCGCTCAAATTGGATTTAGTCAAGTTTTGATCTTGGCTCCATCTTGCCGGAACCAGACTCTGAATAAAAGGTGATCTTTCCCACTACACTGATAGCCATGACCGATAAGACTTATCAGCCCACAATCGCTGGGCTCCGCGCCTTTGTCGCCGTCGCGGAGAAGCAGCACTTCGGCAGCGCTGCAACAACTCTCGGCGTCAGTCAGTCAAGCCTGTCGCAGGCCCTGTCGGCGCTGGAGACGGGCCTGGGAGTGCATCTGGTTGAGCGATCCACTCGCCGAGTCTTCTTGACGACGGAAGGCGCGCAACTACTGCCGCACGCCCAAGCGGTGATCGAGGCGGCCACCGCGTTCACCGCCGCCGCCGCGGGCGCCTCGGACCCGCTGCAGGGCAGCATCCGACTCGGACTGATCCCGACGGTGGCGCCCTACGTGCTCCCGACGCTGCTCGCCGGGCTGGCCGACCGGCTGCCCGCGTTGACCTTACGGGTGATTGAGGACCAGACCGAGCGCTTATTGGCCGGCCTCCGCGAAGGCTCCCTGGACGCGGCATTGATCGCCCTGCCGTCCGAAGCCGGTGGCATCACCGAGATCCCGATCTACGACGAAGATTTCGTGCTGGCGTTGCCGGCCGGGCACCCGCTGGCCGGCAAGCGACGAGTACCGCCGACCGCGCTGGCCGAGTTGCCGTTATTGCTCCTCGACGAGGGCCACTGCCTGCGCGACCAGACGCTCGACGTCTGCCGCAAGGCGGGCGTTCGCGCCGAGCTGGCCAACACCCGGGCGGCGTCGCTGGCGACGGCGGTGCAATGCGTCGCCGGCGGGCTGGGCGTCACGTTGATCCCGCAGATCGCGGTGCCCGTCGAGACCGCACGCAGCCGTCTCGAACTGGCCCACTTCGCCACGCCTCGTCCGGGACGCCGAATCGGGTTGGTATTTCGGTCGTCCAGCGGCCGCGAAGCGCCGTACCAGCAGCTTGCCGGGCTGATCGGCGAGCTGCTGGGCGATGAGCAACAGCTACGCCCGGTCCGGTAGCAGTACCGGTCAAGCGGATTGGCCACCCCACCACGCCGGCCGAAGTGAACGTGTTCTAGTTTCGCCTCATGCTGGACTTCACGCCGGAGAACCTCAGCGCCGAGGAGGTCGAACGGCTACGAGCGGTGTACGAGCCGCTGGCCCAATCGGTCCGCGAGCTGATCGACGCGACGGTCAGAACCGAGGTGGACGCCGCAACCGTCGCCGCGGCCAAAGCCGAAATCGACTCGGCAACAGCACGTTTGCGGCATAAGCAGCTCGACGGCACATTCGGCGTGCGCTATCTCGCCACCGGCGAGCGGATGGCCTGGGGGAACGTCGTCATCGGCATCCGCAATCCGATCGCCCCGCCGTTAAAGATCCAGCACGACGGCTCCGGCAAGTCCTGGTGCGATTTTCATCTCGGCGCCGGCTACGAGGGGCCGCCGGGGCACGTGCACGGCGGAGTCGCCGCGCTGGTTCTCGATCATCTGCTGGGCGAGGCAGCCAGCGACGGCGTGAATCCGCGCCTCACCGGCACGATCACGCTTCGCTACGTGCGCGCGACCCGGCTCGGGCAGCTGCACGCCGAAGCGACCACCACCCGCGTCGACGGGGTGAAGACCTTCGCTGCGGGTTATCTCGCCGACGAGCAGGGTGTGACGGTCGAAGCCGAAGGGGTGTTCATCTTGCCCCGGTGGGCACGCGATGGCTCCGAGTAGGTTCCGGCGGAGGGAAGAGGTATGGAGAAGGTAGTCGCGGTGCTGATGGCCGACGATCGCGACGAGGACTGGTGCCAACGGCAGCGAGGACCGGTCGCCGACGCGATTCTGCGGCTCGGGGTCGCTGGCCTGGCCGTCAATGTCCGCGACGCAGCGGTGCGTCATTCACTGATGACGCTGACCATGCTCGACCCACCGGCGGCCGCGGTGATCAGCATGTGGACCCAGCAGGGCTACGGCGATCAGATCGCGGCGGCGCTGCGCCTGCTCGACGGGGAGTGCGATCAGCTGGCGGCCTATCTGGTCACCGAATCGATTCCATTGCAGGCACCACTTGAACTAGGCAGCCGCACAACGGGATTAGCCAACATCGCGTTGTTGCGCCGGCCGGCCGAGCTGGACCAGGCGAGCTGGCTGCAACGCTGGCAGCACGACCACACGCCGGTGGCGATCGAAACCCAGTCCGTCTTCGGTTACACCCAGAACGCCGTGGTGCGTTCGCTCACACCGAACGCGCCGGATTTCGCGGGCATCGTCGAAGAGCTGTTCCCGGCCGAAGCGATCAGCGATCTGAAGGCGTTTTTCGGTGCCGCCGACGACGCCGACCTACAGCAGCGGCTGGGCCGGATGATCGCCAGCACATCGGCTTTCGGCGCCAACGAGAACATCGACACCGTGCCGACCAGTCGCTACGTGCTGAAAACACCTTTCCACAGCTGAGGAGACGGCCGTGATCCTGCAGATCGACGACGACCACCGGGTACGCACGCTGACCTTGAACCGGCCCGAGGTGCTCAACGCGTTCAACGAGGCCCTCTACGAAGCAACCGCCGAAGCGCTGATCAAAGCCGCCGACGAGCCCGACGTCGCCGTGGTGCTGTTGACCGGGGCCGGACGCGCGTTCAGCGCCGGCAACGACCTCAAAGAGATGCAGGCGCGCATCACCGACCCCGAATCGGCCAACCGGGGTTCGCATTTCACCACGATGATCGATGCGCTGACCCGGTTTCCCAAGCCGTTGATCTGCGCCGTGAACGGTGTCGGCGTCGGGATCGGCACCACCATCCTGGGCTATGCGGACCTGACCTTCATGTCATCGACGGCGAAGCTGAAATGCCCGTTCACCAGCCTGGGCGTCGCGCCGGAGGCGGCCTCGTCCTATCTACTACCGAAGCTGATCGGCCGGCAGAACGCGGCCTGGCTGTTGATGTCCTCGGAGTGGGTGACCGCCGACGAGGCCTTGGCGATGGGCCTGATTTGGAAGGTCTGCGAGCCCGACGACCTGATCGCGCAGGCCCGGCGGCACGCCGAGATCCTCGCTTCCCGACCAACCGGCAGCCTGATTGCGGTCAAACAGTGCATCGTCGAGCCCACCCGACCT
>DASQRI010000094.1:0-2589 GCA_035642975.1 Mycobacterium sp. | reverse complement strand
ATGCCGAGCCGGGCCGCGTTGGTCAGTTCCATCATTCGGCCCAGCCCCTTGCCGTCGTGCGACGGGGCGTCGGCGTCCCGGCTGCTCGGCTCGCCGGACAGCAGGAACGCCTCCGCGTCGACGAACTCCACCTCACCGGAGGCCACCGAGCGGGTGCCGAGCTTGTCCTTGAGGCGCCGGACGCGAATGCCGTTGCGGGTGCCGTCGCGGCGGGTCCGCAGCACCAGGAAGGTGGCCACGCCGCGGCTGGAGTCCGGGGCACCTTCGGGCTTGGCCAGCACGACGAACACCTGACCGTCGCAGTTGGAGGCGAACCACTTGAAGCCGTTGAGCAGCCAGGAGTCGCCGTGCTGTGTTGCGGTGGTCTCCAAGGTTCCCAGGTCCGAGCCGCCGGCCCGCTCGGTCAGCAACTGGGCGGTCTCGCCCTCCCACTCGCCGGTGGCGAATTTGGCGAGAACATGCTCGCGCACGTCCGCGGGCGCGTAAGCCGCAACCAGCGACTTGACCATGCCGCCACCGGTCCCCAGCGCGCAGCCCATGCCGATGTCGGCCTGGTTGAGCAGATAGTTGGCCGCGAACAACGGCAACGACGGGTTGACGCCGGCGCGGCGCGCGTCGTCTTTGAGGGTCTTCTGCGCGTTCAGGATCGCCCGTTTGGACTCGATGAACGACGTCGGCTGGACAACCTCGCTGATGTCGTGACCCCAGCGGTCGTAGCGCTCCAGCCGGGCCGGACCGCGGTCGGTCTGTTCGGCCCACCGGGCCACCGGGCCGCCCATCAACTCGCCGATACTGCGCAGGTGGGGTTCGACGACGGCCAGCTCGTCGGGCTGCAGGTAGTAGGCCATCGTCAGTTGCAGGCTCGGGTCGGTTTCGTACCAGTTGAGACCGACCGCTCCGCGGTAGTCCTCGGTGCGGTAGCGCTGCGACTTCTCCGGGGTGCTGAAGGACAGCCGGTCGACCGCCTCGACGTCATAGTTCGGGGACATTGAGCGCCGCTCTCCCCCTCGCCGCCGCGCGGCTGGGGGTGCCCCCACCCCATCGCTTCGCTCTGCATCGTCGCCGGCGGTACGCACACCGCGACCGTACTCGCAGGACCGGGCTTAGGACGCCAGCCGATCCACAGCCGCGGCGATCCGCTCGTCGGTGGCGGTCAGCGCCACCCGGACATGTCGGGCACCGCGCGGGCCGTAGAACTCGCCGGGCGCCGCCAAGATGCCGCGCTGCGCCAGCCAGCCGACGGTGTCGCGGCATGCCTCACCGCGGGTGACCCAGAGGTAGAGCCCGGCATGGGAATGGTCGACGGTGAAACCCGCCGAGCGGAATGCCGGTAGCAACGCATCCCGTCGTCGGCGGTAGCGGTCACGCTGCTCGTGCTCGTGGGCGTCATCCTCCAGCGCGGCGACCATGGCCGACTGCACCGGCCGCGGCACCATCATCCCGGCGTGTTTGCGCACCGCCAGCAGCTCGCCGACCACGGCGGCGTCCCCGGCGGCGAAGCCCGCCCGGTAGCCGGCCAGCGAGGAACTCTTGGACAGCGAGTGCACTGCCAGCAGACCGGTGTGGTCGCCGTCGCACACCGACGGATGCAATACCGACACCGGCTCGGCGTCCCAGCCCAGGCCCAGGTAGCACTCGTCGGACGCCACCAGCACGCCGCGCTCCCGGGCCCAGCCGACGAGCTTGCGCAGATGATCGACACCAAGCACCTGCCCGGTCGGATTGCTCGGCGAGTTCACGTACACCAGCGCCGGCCGCTCGGGACCCAGCTGGGTCAGCGAGTCGGCGTAGAGCACCCGCGTTCCGGCCAGCCGCGCGCCGACATCGTAAGTCGGATAAGCCAACTCGGGCACCACGACCAGATCCTCGGCGCCAAGGCCGAGCAGGGTCGGCAGCCAGGCGATGAGTTCCTTGGTGCCGATGACCGGCAGCACGGCCGCCTCAGCCAATTCGGTCACGCCGTAACGGCGGCCCAGCGCGGCGACCGCGGACTCGCGAAGCTCCGGGGTGCCCGCGGTCGTGGGGTATCCCGGTGCGGCGCTGGCCGCGGCGAGCGCTTCGCGGATCAGTAGCGCCACCGGATCAACGGGCGTGCCGACGGACAGGTCGACGATGCCGTCCGAGTGCGAGCTGGCCAGCGCGGTCGCGTCGGCCAGGGTGTCCCAGGGGAACTCAGGCAACGACTTCGAGACGCGCCTGCGGTTCGCCAGGCGGCTCAGTCGCCCTCACCCTGAGGCGGGAGGTCCTTGACGACCTGCGGGTCGTTTTCGGTCATGCCGACTTTCGCTGCACCACCCGGGGATCCGAGCTCAGCGAAGAAGTCCGCGTTGATCTGCGTGTACTGGTTCCACTGCTCGGGCACATCGTCCTCGTAGTAGATCGCCTCGACCGGGCAGACCGGCTCGCAGGCGCCGCAGTCCACGCACTCGTCGGGGTGTATATACAGCATCCGAGTGCCCTCGTAAATGCAGTCGACCGGGCATTCCTCGATGCATGCCTTGTCTTTGATGTCGACGCAGGGTTCGGCGATCGTGTACGTCACAGACGTCTCCTCACGGTCTCCTCCAAGTGCAGTCCATGTGGCTGTTT
>DASQRI010000093.1:0-16310 GCA_035642975.1 Mycobacterium sp. | reverse complement strand
GGTCGCGGTCAGCCCGGAGTCCAGCGCGTAGGCGGCGATGGCCGTTCCAGAAGCCAGGTCGCCGAGCACCTTGGCGTCGGGGTCGTGTGCCGAGATCAATGCGCTGGCGATCGCCGACGGCACGAACGGGCCGGGGACCGCCCCGTAGCCGAACTCGGCGAGCACCACGGCGAGCTCGAGGATTCCGAAACCCTGCCCGCCAACGGATTCGGCCAAGTGCACACCCTGCAGACCTTGTTCGGCCGCGGCCCGCCAGTACGGCGGTGGGTTGTCGACCGGTGTCTCCAGCGCGGCGTGCAGCACCTCCGACGGCGCCACCCGCGCCACCAGGGACCGCACCGAATCGGCCAGGTCTTGATGCTCAGGAGTTATCGCGATCGGCATTGGTCGCCTTCCTTAATTGTCCCCGGGGCCTGTTACAGCTCGATCTCGTCAATCTAATAACCGGTGGGTTGGTTGACCACATCGGCCAGCTGCTGCCCATCCCGCAGCCGACGGCAGTTGGCGACCGCTTCGACCAGATAGCGGCGGATGGTGTCGACGGTGCACCAGGTGACGTGCGGGGTGAGCGCGACGTTGTCGAGGCCGAGCAGCGGGTTGTCCGGCGGTACCGGCTCAACGTCGAAGACATCCAGTCCGGCGGCGCCCAATCGGCCGGCGCCAAGCGCGTCGACCAGGGCATCTTCGTCGATGATCGCGCCGCGTGACGTGTTGACCAGTACCGCACCGGGTTTCATGCGGGCCAGCGCGGCGTGGTCGAGCAGGCCATGGGTGTCGGTCGTCAACGGTAGGTGCAGCGAGACGATGTCGCTGCCGGCCAACAGTTCCGACAGTGGCCGCCAACCGGGCAACCCGTCGTCGCGGGTGCTGGTATGCAGCACCGCGGCCCCCATCGCGGCGACGATGCCCGCGACCCGCTTGGCGACATTGCCATAACCGACCAGTCCGACGGTGCAGGCGCCGACATCGCGCACGGTCTCGCCCAACTGCGGGTCGGACGGCCAGCCACGGCCGTCGCGGGTGGCACGGTCCAGCGGCGGCAGTCGGCGCAGTGCGGCCAAGATCAGCAGGACCGTTCCCTCGGCCACCGACGGCGCGTTGGCGCCGGGCATGTTGGCGACCGCGATGCCACGTCGGGTGGCCGCCTCGACGTCGATGGTGTTGACCCCGGCGCCGAACTTGTGGACCAGCCGTAGACGAAGCGCATCCGCCAGGTCGGCGCCCGACAGCGGTCGGAGCACGTGCCAAATCACTTCGGCGTCGGGCAATTCCCGGTGAAACGCGGCTAATGAGTCAGCAGAGTCATCGTCGGCGCACCAATGGATATCAAGCCAATCGGTCTCCGGCGCGAGGAAGTCCAGCACCTTGGGGCCGGGAACGAAATTGGCGAGGACCCTCAGCGCCACCGTTTGGCAATCCATTTGGCGATGGTGTCCGCCTGCTCGCTGCGCGCCCCCGGGGTGGTGAAGTAGTGGTCGGTGTTGATGGCGCACAACGTTTTGTCACTGCTGGCCAGCGCGTCGTAGATGCGCTGGGCATCCGAGGGGAACACACCGGTGTCGGCCTCGGCATTGATCACCAGGGCCGGGCAGGTGATCCGGCCCAGATGCGGCTCGGCCCGGGTCTGGGCGGTCCGCAGGCTCCACATGGTCAGCCAGTTGCGCAGCGTGCAGGCGGCGGCGATGCCGTGCGCGGAGCGGTTGGCCTTGGCCGGGATGCCGGCGTAACACAAATTCGGCTGGCGCTTAGTCGGCTCGATGGCCGGATCGACCATGCGTGGATCGGCCCACGTCCGCATCACGGTAAACGGGCGGTCCGAAAACCCGGCTGCCCGAACACGTTTCAACTCTCGTTCGACCCAGTCGGTGATGGTGTTGTTTCGTGCCACCTGCGCTGACCGGTAACGAGCCAGGAAGTCCGCCGAATACGGCGGACCGTTGCGTTCGTCGAAGAGGTCGAGGTCGGGATCGGTGGCGATCGGATCGTTCTCGTCGACGACGGCGGCGTCCATCCAGTTGGTCAACACGTCCGGGCGGCCCGGGTGGGCCGCGCTGGCCACATAGCCATCGGCAGCCGGCAGGTCGGTCAGCCCGGCTGCGGGCCGCATACCCGCCAGCGGCGTCACGTGCGACTCGACCGCCTGCGCCTGGTAGGCGGCCATCAACGATCCGCCTCCGGAGTTGCCCAGCAACACAATGGTTTCCACCGCTTGCGTCTCACGCAGCCAGCGGACTCCGACGCCGATGTCGACCAACGCATGGTCGAGCAGGAAGGTGCTCTCGAAACCGCGAAAGCGGGTGTTCCAGCCCAGGAATCCAACGCCGCGGGTGGCCAGGTAATCGGCGAGGTAGTGCTCGGAGAAGTCGATCTGGTAGTGCGAAGCGATTATCGCCACCTTCGGTTTGCGCCCGACGCCCCGGTGATACAAGCCCTGACACGGGTGCCCACCCGCGCCGGCGCGCCGAGCGGTCGGCGACGGCAACCCGATGAATTCACGAATGACCCCGGGCGTGGCGGTGCGAGTCAACTCAGCGACCCCTCCCTGCTGTAAATCGCACGGTAGAAAATGTTGGCCAACGTGTTGATGCAGGCCTCGTCGTCGGGGTCGCCGACCGGGCCCGAGCCGGGACCGGCCAGTTGGAGGTAGCAGAACTGATTCAGCATCGCCACGATCGCCACCGCGATCAGCTGCGGGTCATCACCTGCGCAGTAACCGTCGGATTGGGCGCGTCGCACCATCTCGGTGATGAACGATGTTGGGATAGCACAGATTTCGGCCCAGTACTGAGCGAAGTTGTCGTTGATCATTGCCAGCTGTGACACGCTGATCATCTCCGCCAACAGGCGTTTGTAGGTGTGCCAATGTGCGGCCGCGGCCTGGTGCACTCGCTCCCGACGGGATAGACCGTGCTGGGTGACCGGCTGAGCCCGCTGGTTGACCTCGTCGCGGAACCGCAGCGCCCACTCGCGGACCATCGCCTCTTTAGAGTCGTAGTAGTTGTAGAACGACGCCGTCGAGCGGCCCGCCTCGGCGGCGATGTCGGCGATGGTGGCGGCCAGGATGCCTTTGCGGGCGATGACCGTGCGAGCGGCGACGTCGATGGCGGCCTGCGTCTCGCGGCCGCGGTGCGTCGGCAACGGAGGACGACGGATCGGCTGCTCGGAGACGGTGGACACCGGCGACCCTCCTTCGTGCTGACCGCGAGACTGCCGCAATCCCGGGAAGTGCGCGAACTCTGGAATGGAACTGAATCTGATGTTAGGTTCAGATTCGGATCTCCGCCACGGAACCAGCGAACAGCAAAGCCGACGGACGGGAGCCCGGAGATGATCAAGCCGCACAACGTCAATGCCGAGTTCGACCTCGGCGGCATCAACCACGTCGCGCTGGTGTGCTCCGACATGGCCCGCACCGTGGACTTCTACAGCAATGTCCTCGGCATGCCGTTGATCAAATCGCTGGACCTGCCCGACGGTTCCGGGCAGCACTTTTTCTTCGACGCCGGCAACGGTGACTGCGTGGCGTTTTTCTGGTTCGCGGACGCACCCGACCGGGTGCCGGGCCTCTCGTCGCCGGCGGCCATCCCAGGGATCGGCGAAATCACCAGTGCGGTCAGCACCATGAATCACTTGGCCTTCCATGTTCCGGCCGAGAAGTTCGACGCCTACCGCCGGCGACTCAAAGACAAGGGCGTACGGGTCGGCCCGGTGCTCAACCACGATCAGAGTGAGACGCAGGTCTCGGCAACCGTGCATCCCGGTGTCTATGTGCGGTCGTTCTATTTCCAGGACCCCGACGGGATCACGCTTGAGTTCGCCTGCTGGATCAAGGAATTCGGGAAGAGTGACGCGCGAACGGCGCCGAAGACGGCTGCCGACCGCCGCATTCCGGCCGCCCATTAGCTCACCACGCCGGCGCTAATCGCGGTAGAGGGCCGGGTCGGCGAGCTCGTCGAGAAGCGACGCGAGCTGGTCGACCAGCTGATCGGGATCGAGTCGGACTTCACCGGCCAGCCAGGCGCTGATTGTCTGCGCCACACCGCCGACCACGAAATGCGCGGCGGCCTTGATCCGGTCGTTCTGCGGGACCCGCAGCACGTTCTCGACATGACGCCCGGACAGCATTGCGAACAGCGCGTTGGATTCGACGCGCTTGCGGACCAGCACGGCGTTGGCCAACTGCGTGCTGAACAGCAGGCGGCCCACCCGGGGATCCCCGCCGATCGTGCGGACGATGTTGGCCATGCCGGCGCGGGTCTGCTGCTCCGGCGGCGCGGCGGCCACCGCGGCCTGCGTGGTGGCGGCCAGCTCGGCGATCACCCAGTCGAAGACCGCCGCGACGAGCTCGTCCTTGTCGGCAAAGCTCTCGTAGAAGTAACGCGCCGCCACGCCGGCCCGCCGGCAGATGCCGCGCACGGTCAACTCCGCGGCGTCTTGCCGGTCGGCGCCCAGCAGATCCAGGCCCGCCGTCAACAGCCTGGCGCGGCGGCTTGCCAGCCGATCGGCGGCCTCGACGCCGCGGTATGGCCGCGCGCTCGTCGTATCGGCTAAGGCCATGGGCCCATCTTGACACCGGGCCCGCCGGGCTGCAATATCAGGAAACACGCGTTCTCACAATTAGCGGGCAGGTGTGCGATGACGATCGGCGAACCAACGAGGCATGTCGAGCGCAGGGTGAGCGATCCACCGGTCGCCCGATCGGGGCGCGGTCGCCGGCGGGGAGCGGCTCGTCTCGACGACACGCTGATGGGCCTGGCGCTACTACTCGGCCCGGCCAACGTGATCATGCAGTTGGCGCGACCGGGTGTGGGCTACGGCGTAATGGAGAGCCGCGTCGAGAGCGGCCGGATCGACTTGCATCCGATCAAGCGTGCCCGCACCACGTTCACCTATCTCGCGGTGGCGATGGCCGGTAGTGAAGCGCAGAAGGCGGCGTATCGCCGGGCGGTGAACCGGGCGCATGCCCAGGTGTACTCGACGCCCGACAGCCCGGTCGCCTACAACGCCTTCGACCCGGACCTGCAGTTGTGGGTGGCGGCGTGTCTCTATAAGGGCGGGGTCGACTTCTATCGCATGTTCATCGGCGAAATGGACGACCAAGACGCCGAACGCCACTACCGCGAAGGGGCGGTGCTCGGCACCACGCTGCAGGTGCCCCCGGAGGTGTGGCCGCCGGATCGGGCCGCGTTCGATCGCTACTGGCAGCAGCAACTCGACAAGGTTCACATCGACGACACCATCCGCGAGTACCTCTATCCGATCGCGGTGAGCCGGATACAGCGCCTGCCGGTGCCGGAGATCATCCGCAGGCAGCCGGAAAAGCTCGGCCTGCTGATCACGACCGGCTCTCTGCCGCAACGCTTTCGCGACGAAATGCGACTTCCTTGGGATGCCGCCAAGCAGCGGCGCTTCGACCGGCTGATCGCCGTGCTCCGCACGGTGAACAACCTGATGCCACGGTTCGTCCGGCGGTTTCCGTTCAACGTGCTGCTGTGGGATCTGGACCGCAGAATCAAAGCCGGCCGTCCGTTGGTGTAGTCGGGCGGTCGAATACCCCGTACCGGGACGGGGTCTTGTTCTACGACGCAGCGTCGTATTGAATGCCGTCGTGGCTGTCTCTTCACGTCCGTCCCCGGTTGTGGCCCGGACCGCGCGCCGGGTTCGGTCGCGATCGCGATTGCGGTTGCGCCGCACCGACAAAGCGCGCCGCCGCGCGGGCGTAGGGTCGGTTGCCATGCGTACTGACGACGACAACTGGGACATCACCACAAGTGTCGGTTCGACCGCGTTATTCGTGGCCACCGCCCGAGCTTTGGAGGCGCAGAAACCCGACCCGCTGGCGATCGATCCGTTTGCCGAGGTCTTCTGCCGCGCGGTGGGCGGCGACGCGGCCGACGTCCTCGACGGCAAAGACCCGGACAACCAACTAAAAACCCCTGACTGGGGGCAGCATTTCGTCAACTTCCAGGCTGCCCGCACCAGGTATTTCGACGACTACTTCCACCGGGCTGCCGACGCGGGTATCAGGCAGGTGGTCATCCTGGCCGCGGGTCTAGACTCCCGCGCCTACCGGTTGGGCTGGCCGGACGGGACCACGATCTTCGAGTTGGACCGTCCGCAGGTCCTCGATTTCAAGCGTGCGGTGCTCGCGGAAAGGCAAGCCAAACCCAACGCGGAGCGCCGTGAGGTTGCCATCGATCTGCGTGAGGACTGGCCGCAGGCATTACGGGACAGCGGATTCGATGTTGCCAAACCGTCGGCGTGGATCGCCGAAGGCCTGCTGATCTATCTGCCGGCCGCCGCCGAGGAGCAGCTATTCACTGGAATCGACGCGTTGGCTGCGCCGGGCAGTCATGCGGCTGTGGAAGACAGCGCGCCGATGCCGCCCGAGGCTCACCAGGCCGCTGTTGAGGAAGAGCGCGCGGCCGTGGACGAGCGCGACCAGCGGGTGTTCTTCCAACTGGTCTACAACGAGCGGCACGCGCCGGCCGACCAGTGGTTCGGCGAACACGGCTGGACGGCGGTGCCGACTCCGTTGGCGGACTACTTGCGCGAGGTGGGCCGCCCAGTGCCCGGACCGGATGGCGAGGCCGGCTGGATGATCCGCCGCAACACATTGGTCAGTGCGGTCAAAAGGTGAAGACCGCATGCCGTACAGTACCCCGCTAATGACACTCATTTTCAATAAGCTATCGTTCGGCAGTGCGCACGCCGCCGCCCGGAGACTGCATTTGTCTCGCCACGTCCACAAGGCATCACCGAGAGGCTGACATGCGGACTGACATGCAGCGATTGGGCTTTCGCGCCCCACCGTCGGAACGCACTTATCCAGGCAATACGTGCCTCTCGACACCGAAGTTATGCAATGCTAACTTCGCTCAAGGTTAGCTTAGGCAACACTATGTCCGAAGGGGAGGCGTAGGCGTGGAAATCGCTGACACCGGCATCATCGCCACCCGGCCAGCAACGGTACGGGTGGACGACGACGTCACGAGCCGATTTGCGACCTGTTGCCGGGCGCTTGGGCTGACCGTCTATGACCGCACGCGTCCAGCCGACCTGGCCGCCGCCCGATCCGGGTTCACCGGTCTCGTGCGCATCGCCCATGAGCAGTGCGACGCCTGGATCGGACTGGCTGCCGCGGGCGACCTGTCCGTCCCTGTGCTGGAAGCGATTTCGCAAAACGCGGCGACCGCAGGCCTGTTGCAGCGTCAGGCGGAGTTGACGCCGGGCGCGTTGGGGTTCCACTACGACACCGGGCTGTATCTACGGTTCCGCGCGACCGAGCCCGACGATTTTCACCTCGCCTACGCCGCGGCGTTGGCCGGCGACGGTCGATTCGCTGACGCGCACAAATTAGTCATCGACGTCAGCCAGCGTCGGCCGAACTCCCGGGAGGCCCGCTGGGTCGCCGCGACCATCCAGTACCGGGCTGAGCGCTGGGCGGATGTGGTCAAGCTGCTGTCGCCGATCGTCAACGACCCCGGCCTCGACGAGCACTTCGCGCACGCCGTCAAGGTGGCCCTGGGAATCTCACTGGCCCGGCTGGGCATGTTTGCTGCGGCATTATCTTTACTCGAGGAGCCGGACGGCCCGGTCGCTGTCGCCGCGGTGGACGGCGCGCTGGCCAAGGCGCTCGCGCTGCGTGCGGACGATGACGAGGAGACGTCACGAGAGGTGCTGCAGGACCTCTATGCCGCCAACCCGGAGAACGCCGAAGTCGAAGAGGCGCTGACGGACACCAGCTTCGGGATCGTTCCCACCACCGCCGACCGCATCGACGCGCGCACCGATCCGTGGGATCCCAAGACCGAGCCCAGGCCCGGCGATTTCGTCGACCCCGGCGCCCAGGAGCGCAAGGCCGTGCTGCTGGCCGAGGCTGAACGAGAGCTCGACGAGTTCATCGGCCTCGAGAAGGTCAAAGACCAGGTCGCACGCCTCAAGAGCGCGGTGGCGATGGAATTGGTGCGCAAGGAGCGCGGCCTGGAAGTGGCCCAGCGCACCCACCACCTGGTGTTCACCGGGCCGCCCGGAACCGGCAAGACCACCATCGCCCGCGTTGTCGCGAAAATCTATTGTGGCCTTGGCCTTTTGAAGAAAGAGAACATCAAGGAGGTCCACCGCGCCGATCTGATCGGTCAGCACATCGGTGAGACCGAGGCCAAGACCAACGCGATCATCGACAGCGCATTGGACGGGGTGCTGTTCCTCGACGAGGCCTACGCCTTGGTGGCGACCGGCGCCAAGAACGACTTCGGTCTGGTGGCCATCGACACCTTGTTGGCCCGGATGGAAAACGACCGCGACCGGCTGGTGGTCATCATCGCTGGCTACCGCGCCGACCTGGATCGGTTCCTGGACACCAACCAGGGTCTGCGATCGCGGTTCACCCGCACCATCGACTTCCCGTCCTACCAGCCGGCCGAGTTGATCGAGATCGCGAATTTCATGGCAATCAAGCGCGACAGCACTTTCGAGCAGCCCGCTCTCGACGACCTGGAAGCACTGTTCGGCCACATGGCCAGCACGATGAAACCCGATTCGATGGGCGTCGAACGCCGCGGCCTGGACATCGCCGGTAACGGACGATTCGTCCGCAACGTCGTTGAAAAGTCAGAAGAGGAACGCGAATTCCGGTTGGACCACTCCGAACACGCGCAAACCGGTGAGTTCACCGACGAGGAGCTCATGACGATCACCGCCGCCGACCTCGCCAACACGGTGCCGCCGCTGCTGGAAGGCCTGCGGCTGGAGACCCCGGCATGACCGCGCTGGCGACAAGACGACACAGAGCGATGTGGTGGGGGCACCTCCCGCTCGCGGGGGAGAGCAGCGCTAATGGCTGAGTCAGAGTCGCCCGACGACCGGCGCTCGTTCGCATCGCGCACCCCGGTCAACGACAACCCAGAAAAGGTCGTCTACCGCCGTGGCTTTGTCACCCGCCACCAGGTGAGCGGCTGGCGATTTGTCATGCGCCGCATCGCTTCCGGGGTCGCCCTGCACGACACCCGGATGCTCGTCGACCCGTTGCGCACCCAGACGCGCGCGGTGTTGATGGGCGTGATCGTGCTGATCACCGGGTTGGTGGGCTGCTTTGTCTTCTCGCTGATCCGACCGAACGGGTCGGCGGCCAACAAACCGATCCTGGCCGATCGATCCACCGCCGCGCTGTACGTACGGGTGGGCGATGACTTGCATCCGGTGCTGAACCTGGCCTCGGCCCGACTGATCGCCGGCCGACCGGACAATCCGGCCACGGTGAAAAGCACTGAGCTGGATAAGTTTCCGCGCGGCAACCTGATCGGCATCCCGGGTGCACCGGAGCGGATGGTGCAAAACACCCGCAAGGATGCCGACTGGACGGTGTGCGACGCCGCAACAGGCTCGGCGTCCGGTGTCACCGTAATCGCGGGTGCCCCGGACAGTACCGGCGCCCGGGCCGCGGCGCTGGGCGCCGGAAATGCGGTGCTGGTCAGCAGTCCCACCGGCACCTGGCTGTTATGGGACGGGCGGCGCAGCCGGATCAACCTCGCCGACCACCCGGTGACCAGCGCGCTGGGCCTTGGCACCGACATACCTGGGCCGCGGCCTGTTGCCGCCGGTCTGTTCAACGCGATACCCGAGGCACCACCACTGGCTCTGCCGGTTATCCCGAACGCCGGCACCCCGGCGCGGTTCCCGGTGCCCGCACCGATCGGTGCGGTGGTCGAATCTCATGGACTGGCAAGCAGTTCCGGGAACAGCGTGCTCTACTACGCGGTGCTGCCCGACGGCCTGCAGCCGATCTCGCCGGTGTTGGCCGCGGTGCTGCGCAACTCGAACTCCTACGGTCTGGATCAGCCGCCCCGTTTGGGCGCCGACCAGGTCGCCAAGCTGCCGGTGTCGCGGCAGCTCGACACCAGCCGCTACCCCGAGCAGCGGATCAGCCTGGTCGACGCCACCCATGATCCGGTCACCTGCGCGCACTGGAGCAAGCTGGCCGGAGCAAGCACGAATTCGCTGACGCTGCTTACCGGTTCGGCCCTTCCGATCCCGGACGCGGTGCACACCGAGGATCTGGTCGGTGCCGGGGCAGGCGGCACCGCCGACCGGGTCGCGATGGCGCCCGGCACCGGGTACTTCGCCCAGACCGCCGGGCAGAACGCAACCTCACCGGCCGCCGGATCGCTGTTCTGGATCTCCGACACTGGCGTCCGATACGGCATCGACAACGAAGGCAACCAGGGCGGCGCTGCCGGGAACATGAAAACCGCTGAGGCTCTTGGCCTAAGTCTGCCGCCGACGCCGATTCCCTGGTCCATCCTGTCGCTGTACGCACCCGGGCCGACGCTGTCGCGTGCCGACGCGCTGCTCGCTCACGACGGACTGGCCCCCGACTCTCGACCTGGTCGCACCTCAGCCGAAGGGCAGAACCGATGAGCCGACTGATCTTCGAGGCCCGCCGCAGGCTGCCCTCGCCGCTGACCCGAAAGGGCAGCATCAGCATCGAAGCCCCACCGGAACTGCCCCGGGTCATTCCGCCGTCGCTGCTGCGGCGCGCGTTGCCAGTAGTAATCGTGCTTCTGATCGTCGGGATGATCGTCGCGATGGTCGCCACCGGAATGCGACTCATCTCCCCGCAGACACTGTTCTTCCCGTTCGTGTTGCTGCTGGCCGCCACCGCGTTCTTCCGCGGATCCGACAACAAGTCGCGCACCGAGGAGGTCGACGCCGAGCGGGCCGACTACCTGCGCTACCTGTCGGTGGTTCGGGACAACATCCGGGCTCAGGCCGCACAACAACGCGCGGCGGCCAAGTGGTCGCACCCCGAACCGGCGGATCTGGCCGCGATACCGGGGTCGCGACGGCAGTGGGAGCGCGATCCCCAAGACGCCGACTTTCTCGTGGTGCGCGCCGGCCTGCACTCGGCGGCATTGGACACCGCGCTGCGGGTCAACGACACGGCGGATGAGATCGACCTGGAGCCGGTGTCGCACAGCGCATTACGTAGTCTGCTGGATACCCAGCGCACCGTTCGCGATGTGCCGACCGGTGTCAACCTGGCCAAGGTATCGCGGCTCACGGTGCTCGGTGATGCCGACGAGGTGCGGGCCGCGCTGCGTGCCTGGGTCGCTCAGGCGGTGACTTGGCACGACCCGACGGTGCTCGGCGTCGCCGTCGCCACCTCGAATCTCGAGTCGCCGGAATGGTCCTGGCTCAAGTGGTTGCCGCACGTCGACATCCCGGGCGAAGTCGACGGTGTCGGGCCGGCCCGCTACCTGTCCAGCAAGCCCGATGAATTGGTCGCGTTGCTTGCGCCCGCGCTGAGCGCGCGCCCGGCGTTCAACGGCGGATCGGCTGATGCGCTGCGGCACTTGCTGATCATCGTCGACGATCCGGACTTCGACCTGAAGGCTTCGCCCTTGGCGGCCGGTCGGGCCGGGGTCACCGTTGTGCACCGATCGACCACCGCGCCGCATCGCGAACAGTATTCCGATCCCGAACGGCCGATCCTGCGCATCGCCGACGGCGCGATCGACCGCTGGCAGACCGGCGGCTGGCAGCGCTACATCGACACCGCCGACCAGCTGGGGGCCGACGACACCGCCCACCTCGCGCGCCGGCTGTCCCGTTGGGACTCCAACCCGACCCACAGCGGCCTGCAATCGAGGGCCACTCGCGGCGCGACTTTCACCACGCTGCTGGGTATTCCAGATGCGTCCCGGCTCGACGTGCCGACGTTGTGGGCGACCCGACGTCGCGACGATGAGTTGCGGGTTCCGATCGGGGTCACCGCGACCGGTGAGCCACTGGTCTTCGATCTCAAAGACGAGGCCGAGGGCGGAATGGGTCCGCACGGCTTGATGATCGGTATGACCGGTGCGGGCAAGTCGCAAACCTTGATGTCGATCCTGTTGGCGCTGTTGACGACTCACTCCGCTGAGCGGCTGATCGTTATCTACGCCGACTTCAAGGGTGAGGCCGGCGCGGACATCTTCCGCAACTTCCCGCAGGTCGTCGCGGTGATCTCGAACATGGCCGAGAAGAAGTCGCTGGCCGACCGGTTCGCCGACACGTTGCGCGGCGAAGTCGCGCGCCGGGAAACCATCCTGCGTGACGCCGGCCGCCAGGTCCAGGGCAGCGCGTTCAACTCGGTGACCGAATACGAAAACGCGATCGCGGCCGGACATGACCTGCCGCCGATCCCGACCCTGTTCGTGGTCGCCGACGAATTCACCCTGATGCTGGCCGACCACCCCGAGTACGCGGAGCTGTTCGACTACGTCGCTCGTAAGGGGCGCTCGTTCCGCATCCACATCCTGTTCGCGTCGCAGACACTGGATGTGGGCAAGATCAAGGACATCGACAAGAACACCTCCTACCGGATCGGCCTGAAGGTGGCCAGTCCTGCCGTGTCGCGGTCGATCATCGGCGTGGAGGACGCGTATCACATCGAGTCCGGCAAGGAACACAAGGGCGTGGGTTTCCTGGTGCCCGCCCCCGGTGCCGCGCCGATCAAATTCCGCAGCACTTACGTCGACGGCATCTATGATCCACCCCAGACGCCGAAAACCCTTGTGGTGCACTCGGTTCCCGAGCCGAAGCTGTTTACCGCCGGCCGGGTGGAGCCCGACCAGACCACCGTGATCGCCAAGAATGGTCACGACGAACCGGTTGCGCCGTCGCGCAAGTTGATCGCCACCGTTGGCGACCAGCTCGTGCGCTATGGCCCACGGGCGCCGGAGCTGTGGCTGCCGCCGCTCGACGACGCGATTCCGCTGAGCACCGTGCTGGCGCGCGCCGCGGTGCCGCGAGGCGCGTGGCGGTGGCCGCTGGGCGAGATCGACAAGCCGTTCCAGATGCGCCGCGACCCGCTGGTGTTCGACGCCAGGTCCGCGTCCGGCAACCTGGTGATCCACGGGGGGGCAAAGTCCGGGAAATCGAGTGCCCTGCAGACGTTTATCCTCTCGGCGGCAAGCCTGCACTCGCCACGCGAGGTGAGCTTCTACTGCCTGGACTACGGCGGCGGGCAGCTGCGCGCGCTGGAGGACTTGGCGCATGTCGGCAGCGTGGCCTCGGCCCTGGAACCGGAACGCATCCGCCGCACCTTCGGCGAGCTCGAGCAGCTGCTGCGGTCACGCCAGCAGCGGGAGGTGTTCCGGGACAAGCACGGCCCGGACGACGGACTGGGTCAGGTGTTCCTGGTCATCGACAACCTCTATGCCTTCAGCCGGGACAACACCGACCAGTTCAACACCCGAAACCCGTTGCTGAACAAGGTGACCGAGCTGGTGAACGTCGGATTGGCCTACGGCATCCACGTCGTCGTCACCACGCCCAGCTGGCTCGAGGTGCCACTGGCGATGCGCGACGGCCTCGGGTTGCGGCTGGAGCTCAAGTTGCACGACGCGCGCGACAGCAACGTTCGACTGGTCGGCGCACTACACCGTCCGGCCGAGGCGGTGCCCGCCGACCAACCGGGTCGTGGCCTGACCATGGGGGCCGAGCACTTCCTGTTCGCGGCACCCGAACGGGACCAGGTTGCCGCGATCAACGACCGCCACCCCGGCATCGCCGCGCCACCGGTGCGGTTGCTGCCCACCAACCTGGCGCCCGACGAAGTCGGCGCGCTGTACCGCGGCACCGATCGGGTCGTCATCGGGCAGCGTGAAGAAGACTTGGCCCCAGTCGAAGTCGACTTCGCCCAGAACCCGCTGTTGATGGTGCTGGGCGACACCCGGTCCGGTAAGACCACGTTGTTGCGCCACATCATTCGCACCATACGTGACAACTCCACGCTGGACCGCGTCGCGTTCACCGTGCTGGATCGACGGCTGCATCTCGTCGACGAGCCGCTGTTCCCCGACAACGAATACACCGCCAACATCGACCGGGTGATCCCGGCGATGTTGGGTCTGGCGGGGCTGATCGAAAAGCGCCAGCCGCCGGCGGGCTTCACGGCCGCACAGCTGAGCGGTTGGTCCTTCGAGGGCCACACTCACTACCTGATCATCGACGACGTCGATCAAATCCCGGACACTCCGGCGATGACGGGCCCCTACATCGGGCAGCGGCCGTGGACACCCCTGATCGGGCTGCTCGCGCAGGCCTCCGACCTGGGACTGCGGGTGATCGTCACCGCCCGCGCGAGCGGCGCCGCGCACGCACTGATGACCAGCCCACTGCTGCGCCGGTTGAACGACCTGCAAGCAACCACGTTGATGTTGTCCGGCAACCCGACCGAAGGCGGCAAGATCCGCGGTCAGCGATTCGACCGGTTGCCCGCCGGTCGGGGAATTCTGCTGGGCGACACCGACACCCCGACGTACGTGCAGTTGGTCAATCCGCTCGTCGACGCGAATGTGGCAGTCGATGGTCGGTGAGTTATATCGAAAGGAGTATGTGTCATGACGCTGCAAGTTGTCCCGGAGGGCTTGGCGTCCGCCAGCGCCGCCGTGGAGGCGATCACCGCCCGGCTAGCCGCCGCGCATGCCAGCGCGGCCCCCGCGATCACCACCGTGGTCCCGTCGGCAGCCGACCCGGTGTCACTGCAGACCGCGGCCGGCTTCAGCGCGCAGGGCGCTGAGCACACCGCGGTCGCGGCCGAAGGCGTGGAAGAGCTCGGCCGTGCCGGGGTCGGTGTCGGCGAGTCCGGCGTGAGTTACGCGGCCGGTGATGCGGCTGCCGCGGCGTCCTATTTGGCGGCCGGCCGCTGACGATGACCGCGCCGGTGTGGATGGCTTCGCCGCCTGAGGTGCATTCAGCGCTTCTCAGCAGCGGTCCAGGCCCGGGGTCGCTGTTGGCGGCCGCTGGGGCCTGGAGCTCGCTGAGCGCTGAATACGCTGCGGCAGCAGGCGAACTGACCTCACTTTTGGGCGCGGTACAGGCCGGTGTCTGGGAGGGAACCAGCGCGGAACAGTACGTGAGCGCACATGCGCCATATCTCGCGTGGCTGACCGAGGCCAGCACGAACAGCGCCGGGGTGGCCGCTCAGCACGAGATCGCGGCGGCCGCCTACACCGGCGCGCTGGCCGCGATGCCGACGCTTCCGGAGTTGGCCGTCAATCACGTCATCCACGGGGTGCTGATCGCGACCAACTTCTTTGGAATCAACATGATTCCGATTGCGCTCAACGAAGCCGACTACGTCCGGATGTGGATTCAGGCGGCCACGACGATGGCCACTTACCAGGCCGTTTCCGGGTCGGCGCTGGCGTCAGCCCCACGCACCACCGCGGCACCGTCGGTGCTCAAGACGAACAACGCGGTGGCGGCGGCCGCCGACCCGCCATCTTCGGGAAACTTCCTCACCGACATTTTCAACCAATTCTTGCAACTCATCCAAAATCCGACCGGGACGCTCAGCTCAATCCTCGCCAACCCCAGTGCATGGTTCCCACTGTTGTTCTTCGTCGCGTACGAGGCGTTCTTCATTCCGTTCGGAACTACCTTCTGGTCGGTCCTGCTCAGTTCCCCGGCCCTGCTGATTCCGCTCATTCTCGGTCTGGCTCTCAACGCGGCAACGCCTTTGGCCGGGCCGGAGGCGCTACCCGTAGTGGTCGGGGCGCCTGGACCGGCCGGACAAGCCGCCGAGATGCCCCCCGCCGGCTTGGCTTCGACCGGTGGCGCGCCGGGTGCGACCGCTGGATCGGCACCTACGGTTGGCTCCGGCGCCGCCGCCGGAGCCGCGCCGGCGGCCGCGCCCGCCGCCAGCTTCGGCTACATGGTCGGCGGTATCGATCCGGACGATGGACCCGGGCCGACGTTGATCGATCGCGACGAGTCCAAAGCGCCCGCGAGTGCCATTCCCGCAGCGGCGGCGGTGGCTGCGGTGGCCCGCCACAAGTCGCGGGTGCGCCGGCGTCGTCATGCCGAGATGCACGACCACGCCGACGAGTTCGCCGACATGAATGTCGAGGTCGACCCGGAGTGGAGCGCATCACCGGGAGATGAGGCGGTCACGTCGACGGCGGCCTCGGATCGGGGTGCCGGACCGCTGGGGTTCGCCGGGACGGTGACCAAGGGCGGTGAGCAGGCGGCGGGGTTGGCCACGTTGAGCGGCAATGGGTTTGGTGGGGGACCGAGCATGCCGATGGTGCCGGGCACGTGGGGTCCGGAAGCGCCGCACGGGGAGGGGGATTAGGGCTGAGTGTGCTTGTACGGCAACGGTAATCGTTTAGAGAAAGGATTTTTGTCATGAGTATGTTGGATGCTCACATTCCGCAGTTGGTGGCTTCGCAGTCGGCGTTTGGCGCCAAGGCGGGGTTGATGCGCTCGACGATCGGTCAGGCTGAGCAGGAGGCGATGTCGGCGCAGGCGTTTCATGCCGG
>DASQRI010000092.1:0-7150 GCA_035642975.1 Mycobacterium sp. | reverse complement strand
GGCGCGTGCGACGAGGTCGCCTCGGATGTTCCATTCCGGCGAACCCGGCGACGCGTCCGGACGGCAGCGTTTACACGCGCGGAAGCCGGCGCGTTGCGCGGCCGCCGCGGTCGGATAAAACCGCACATTGCGGGCGAACGGCGGCCGGACGGGACAGCTGGGGCGGCAATATATCCCGGTGGTGAGCACCGCGGTGACGAACCAGCCGTCGAACCGAGCGTCTTTGGACTGCACGGCCCGATAGCAGCGGTCGAAGTCGTCATGCACGCTTCAACAGTTACACCGGGCCACCGACATTTCTAGCGGAAAAGCGACATCGTGGTGCCGGGCGGGTGGCTTTGAGCCGCGGCGGTCAAGAGCCGGGGTACGGGCGGAAGGCGACGAAGTGTCTGGTGCGCAGGGTGTCTTCGTTGAGGTCGTGCAGCCGGGCGGCGAGTAGATCATCCATGACGAGATGACCTTGGTCGGCACCGTCGGGCGACACGACCCGCACCGGGCGGCCGCCCGCTTCAGCGAGGACATTCGCCGCATGCCGCAAGGTGTCGCGAGTCGCGACGGTGCCCCCCGCCGGGGTCGGCGGCGGCTCGGGTCGCATCACCTCTTCGACGAAGAACGCTTCCAGCGGATCGGTGGTCCCGCAATCGGTGACGTTGATCAAACGGGTGCCGCCAGCTGCGTCGGCTGATCATGGCCGCGCAGCGTTACGGTCTCACCCAGCGACCAGTGTGATCGCTCGTCTTCGCTTGCGGCGTTGACGGTGTCCGAGGATGCCAGTAGCCGGCCAGGTTCGTCCTTGGCCAGTTCGCACAGCCGCGCGGCCTCGTTGACCGGGGCGCCGATCACCGTGTACTCGAAGCGCTCCTGGGCGCCGACATTGCCGGCGACGGCTTGCCCGGCGGTGACCCCGATGCCGGCCGGACATTCCGGTACCTCGCTGTCGAGTCGACGGGCAATCGCGCGGGCGGCGCCGAGTGCCTGGTCCTCGGGTCGGTCCAGGTGGTTCGGCGCACCGAACACGGCCAGCGCTGCGTCGCCCTCGAATTTGTTGACCAGTCCGCAGTGCCGGTCCACCTCTTCGACGATCACCGCGAAAAAGCGGTTGAGTAGCTGCACCACGTCCGCGGCCGTCCGACTCGTCACCAGTTGCGTTGAGCCGACGATGTCGACGAAAACCACTGCGACATGGCGTTCTTCGCCTCCAAGTTCCGGCTTGTCGCGCTCGGCGGCGGCAGCGACTTCGCGTCCCACATGACGGCCGAACAAGTCGCGCACCCGCTCGCGCTCGCGTAGTCCGTCCACCATCGAGTTGAATCCACGCTGCAGCTCGCCGAGTTCGGTGCCGTCGAAGACCACCAAATCGCCTCGCAGATCGCCCTGTTCGACACGCTTGAGCGCCGCGCGCACCACCCGAACCGGCGTCGCCGTCAGCCAGGCCAGAATCCACATCAACACGAACCCGAAAATCAGTGCGGCCGTTGATATCACCACCACCGCGACCGCCAACTGGGTCTTGCTCAGATTGTCGAGCAGCACGCCGCCCAACAACGCGGTGAGGGCAATGCCCAGGACCGGGACACCGGAACCCAGCAGCCACACCGTCAGCGTTCGGCCCATGATGCCCGGTGCCAACCGCCGCGGCGCCCGCCCCGCCTCCAGTGCCTGAGCGGCGACCGGGCGGAGTGCGAACTCGGTCAACAGATAGCACCCGGTCGACACCAGAATGCCGCAGAAGCTCACGGAGAAACCCACGATCGGGATGAACGTGCTGTCGGCCAGACCGTAGAGCGTCGTCAACAACCCAGCTCCGATGCCCCACAAGACGAGCACGCCGAACGCCAACCAGAACGGGGCCATGAACGTCCTGCGCTCATCGGCGGGAGTTGGCTGGCGCTCCTCGATCGCCCAGCGCAGCCCGCCGATGGTGCGGTGGGTTATCCAATAGGTCCCCAGTGCCAGTGCCACGGCACAGTAAGCCGGTATGACGGCGAAGGTGATCCACAAGGGTGCGTCGCTGAAGATGCTCGGAGTGGGGAAAGCGATGGTCAGCAGCAGCGCCGCGACACCGATGCCAATGACATTGGTCGCCAGGATGAAGACCGTGATGATCAGCTGAATCCGCACCCGCCGGCGGGCCTGGCTCTCCGACACCCGTCCCAGTAGCCACGAGCCGTATTCCGGGGTCTCCGACAGCCGACCACTCTGCTGAGTCACCCGCTCCAGCACCCGGCCGAGCCGTTGCGCGGTGGATCGCTTAGCCATCATGGTGGCGTCAGCCTAATTGCTCTGCCGACTCGCGCTTAAGGTGAGTCGCGTGCGCCTCGTGATCGCTCGTTGCACCGTTGACTACGTCGGACGCCTGACCGCTCATCTGCCATCGGCACGTCGATTACTGCTGTTCAAGGCCGACGGCTCGGTGAGCGTGCACGCCGACGACCGCGCCTACAAGCCGTTGAACTGGATGAGTCCGCCGTGTTGGTTCACCGAAGAGCTCGACGGCGCGGTGCCGGTGTGGGTGGTGCAGAACAAGGCCGGCGAGCAGTTGCGCATCACCGTCGAGGACATCGAGCACGATTCCAGCCATGAGTTGGGGCTGGATCCGGGGCTGGTCAAAGACGGCGTCGAAGCCCATTTGCAGGCGTTGCTCGCCGAGCACGTGGAATTGCTCGGCGCCGGATACACGCTGGTGCGCCGCGAGTACATGACGCCGATCGGACCGGTCGACCTGCTGTGCCGCGATGACCAGGGCCGCTCGGTCGCGGTCGAGATCAAGCGCCGCGGCGAGATCGACGGCGTCGAGCAACTCACCCGCTATCTGGATTTGCTCAACCGGGACAGCCTGCTGGCGCCGGTGAGCGGGGTATTCGCCGCGCAGCAGATTAAGCCACAGGCGAGAACTTTAGCGGTCGATCGTGGAATCCGTTGTCTGACATTGGATTACGATATGATGCGGGGTATGGACTCTGACGAGTTCCGACTGTTCTGAGCCGTCTCACTAGACTGGTGTGATGGCTCGGCGCCGCACTCCACCGCGTCGGCAGCAACCGTCCGGGGCGCTGCCGATCCATCGCCGAGTGGATTCCGGGCCCGACGGCCACGACTACGAGGTGCGGCCCGTCGCGGCGGCCCGGGCGGTCAAAACATATCGCTGCCCCGGCTGCGATCACGAAATACGTTCGGGCACAGCCCATGTGGTGGTGTGGTTAGCAGATGTCGGGGAGGTTGCCATCGACGACCGGCGGCACTGGCACACGCCGTGCTGGGCTAATCGGGCAACCCGGGGGCCGACCCGGAAGTGGAGTTGAGGAGTTAGTGCGCGGAGTCTGAGTCGGCGTCGGGTTCAACCAACTCGATCAGCACGCCGCCGGCGTCCTTGGGGTGGATGAAGTTGATCCGCGAGTTCGCTGTGCCGCGCCGCGGGGCTTCGTAGAGCAAGCGGATTCCCTGCTCGCGCAGGCGCTCGCTGAGGGTGTCGAGGTCGCTGACCCGGTAAGCCAGCTGTTGGATGCCCGGTCCGCGCCTGTCGAGGAACTTCGCGATCGCCGAGGAGTCGTCGATCGGGGCCATCAGTTGCACCTGCGCGCTGCCGACCGCTGCGCCGCGCACCGACAGCATCGCTTCGCGAATCCCCTGATCGTCGTTGACTTCCTCGTGCAAGACGATCATCCCGAGGTGGTCGTGGTACCACGCGATCGCCGCGTCGAGGTCGGGAACCGCGATGCCGACGTGATCGACCGCCGTCACCAGTGCGGTGGCAAGAACTCGACGGCCGTCAACTTGATCGGTGGTCATAACGTAACGGTAACCTGACGGGAAAGAATCCGCTTCTCCGATCCGTGAGATCGGCTATTGAACCCCGCTCTGGAGGTAGTCATGACGACATCGGTGATCGTTGCTGGCGCACGAACCCCGATCGGCAAGTTGATGGGCTCGCTGAAGGACTTCTCGGGCAGCGATCTGGGCGCCATCGCGATCGCCGGTGCCCTGGAGAAGGCCCACGTACCGGCCTCGGCGGTCGAGTACGTGATCATGGGTCAGGTGCTGACCGCAGGCGCGGGCCAGCTGCCCGCGCGCCAGGCGGCGGTGGCCGCCGGTATCGGCTGGGACGTGCCGGCGATGACGATCAACAAGATGTGCCTGTCCGGCATCGATGCCATCGCCCTGGCTGACCAGCTCATTCGGGCCGGCGAGTTCGACGTGGTGGTGGCCGGCGGCCAGGAGTCGATGACCAAGGCTCCGCACCTGCTGATCGACAGCCGCGCCGGCTACAAGTATGGCGATGTGACGGTGTTGGACCACATGGCTTACGACGGGCTGCACGACGTGTTCACCGACCAGCCGATGGGTGCGCTGACCGAGCAGCGCAACGACTCCGACAAGTTCACCCGGCTCGAGCAGGACGAATTCGCGGCGGGCTCGCACCAGAAAGCGGCCGCGGCGTGGAAGGACGGTGTGTTCGCCGACGAGGTCGTGCCGGTCAACATCCCGCAGCGCAAGGGTGATCCTTTGCAGTTCAACGAGGATGAGGGTATCCGCGCCAACACCACCGCCGAATCGCTGGCCGGTCTCAAGCCGGCGTTTCGTCGTGACGGCACCATCACCGCCGGTTCGGCATCGCAGATCTCTGACGGCGCGGCCGCCGTCGTCGTGATGAACAAGGCCAAGGCCATCGAGCTGGGACTGCCCTGGTTGGTCGAGATCGGCGCACATGGCGTGGTGGCCGGCCCGGATTCGACGCTGCAGTCGCAACCCGCCAACGCGATCAAGAAAGCTCTTGGCCGCGAAGGTATCTCGGTCGACCAGCTCGACGTGGTGGAAATCAACGAGGCGTTCTCCGCGGTGGCTCTGGCCTCGACGCGGGAACTGGGCGTTGATCCCGACATCGTCAACGTCAACGGCGGTGCGATCGCCGTCGGGCATCCGATCGGCATGTCGGGCGCTCGGATCGCCTTGCACGCGGCTCTCGAATTGTCCCGGCGCGGCTCCGGCTACGGCGTCGCGGCGCTCTGTGGCGCCGGTGGTCAGGGCGACGCGCTGATCCTGCGCGCCGGCTAGCGCCCTGGCCTGCGGGGACCGCTCGCAAACGTGTTCGATGTGGGCGTGCGGGGTGGTTGCTGGCATGGTGAGCGCCCGCAATATTGACCGGCGATGTGATTTTGGTCATATGGCCGTGCGAACCGGGTGGACGGCGACAGACGGCCACGTGCCAAACTTGACGATGTGAGCCGTCCTCGACCTCCGATCGGGCCCGCGTTGGCCGCCGGCGCAGTCGATCTGTCTGGCCTCAAGCAACCCCCTCCGACCGGCGGCGAGACGGGCGCCGAAGGTTCGGCGGGATCCGTCGGCGTCGAAGTCAACGAGGCCAATTTCGAAGAAGAAGTGCTGCTGCGCTCCAACCAGGTGCCAGTGGTGGTGCTGCTGTGGTCGCCGCGCAGCGATATCTGCCTGCAGCTGGCCGACATCTTGTCCGGCCTGGCCGCAGCCGACAACGGGAAGTGGGCGCTGGCCAGCGTCAACGTCGACGTGGCTCCCCGGGTGGCCCAGATTTTCGGCGTCGAAGTGGTGCCCACTGTCGTGGCATTGGCTGCCGGACAGCCGCTTTCGAGTTTTCAGGGTGTCCAGCCCGCCGACCAGCTACGCCGCTGGGTGGACTCGCTGATCTCGGCGACGGCCGGAAAGCTCGGCGGTGCAACGGATTCCGACGAGCCGGAGGAAGTGGACCCCGAGCTCGCGCAGGCCCGCCAGCAGCTCGAGGACGGCGACTTCGCCGCTGCCGCAGACTCGTATCAGGCGATCCTGGACGACGACCCGAACCACGCCGAAGCCAAAGGCGCAGTGCGCCAGATCGCGTTTCTGATGCGGGCGACCGCGCAGCACCCGGACGCGATAGCCGTCGCCGATGCCGCGCCCGATGACATCGAGGCGGCGTTCGCGGCCGCCGACGTCCAACTCCTCAGCCAAGACGTACGTGGCGCCTTCGACCGTCTGGTCGCGTTGGTGCGGCGGACGTCCGGTGACGACCGAACCTCGGTGCGCACCCGGTTGATCGAACTGTTCGAGCTCTTCGATCCCGCCGATCCCGACGTCATCGCGGGGCGGCGCAACCTCGCCAACGCGCTGTACTAGCCGGCCGGGCGCCTACTCGGGCGCCAGCCACAGCGCCGACGTGGGCGGCAAGGCCAGCACGGCCGATGCCGGACGACCATGCCACGGCTCATCGGTAGCGTCCACACCGCCGAGGTTGCCGATCCCGGTGCCGTTGTAGTCGGTCGCGTCGGTGTTGAGCACCTCACGCCAGCGTCCGGCGTTGGGCAGCCCGAGACGGTATCCACTGTGCTCGGCGCCGGCGAAGTTGAACACGCAGGCCAGCACCGAGCCGTCGCTACCGTAGCGCAGAAAACTCAGCACGTTGTTGGCGGAGTCGTTGGCATCGATCCAGGAATAGCCCTCCGGGATGGTGTCCTGGCTCCACAACGCGGGGTGGGCACGGTAGATCCGATTGAGGTCGCTCACCAGGCGTGAGATTCCGGTGGAGAAGCTGTTCTCGTCGAGCTGGAACCAATCGACGCCGCGTTCCTCGGACCACTCCGCGCGCTGCCCGAACTCCTGGCCCATGAACAACAGCTGCTTGCCTGGGTGCGCCCACTGGTAAGCCAGCAGGCTGCGCAATCCCGCCGCCTTCACGTGGTCGTTGCCCGGCATCCGTCCCCACAGCGTGCCCTTGCCGTGCACGACCTCGTCGTGGCTGATCGGCAGCACGAAGTTTTCGCTGAACGCGTAGAGCATCGAGAAGGTGATCGCGTGGTGGTGGAAACTGCGATACACCGGGTCGCGACCGATGTAGTCGAGGGTGTCGTGCATCCAACCCATGTTCCACTTCATCGAGAAGCCCAGGCCGCCAACGGTAGTCGGCCTTGTCACGCCCGGCCACGACGTCGACTCCTCGGCAATGGTAACGATCCCGGGCGCCGCCTTGTGCGCCGTGGCGTTCATCTCCTGCAGGAACTGCACAGCTTCCAGGTTCTCCCGGCCACCGTAGATGTTCGGCGTCCAACCGCCCGCCGGGCGCGAATAGTCGAGGTAGAGCATCGACGCGACGGCGTCTACCCGGAGGCCGTCGATGTGGAATTGTTCGAGCCAGTACAGCGCGTTG
>DASQRI010000091.1:0-14333 GCA_035642975.1 Mycobacterium sp. | reverse complement strand
CGAAAAGCTCCTGCGAGGACGAGGACGACGACGAAGGGGCGTGAGAATCGCTATGTCGACAACGTGGCTCGGACGCAAACCGTAACGTACGGCAGCGCAAGGCCTTCCGGCGTTGGCCAGCGCCGGATGATTTGCGAGCATTAGCGAATATGACCCGGGCCGGGTGATGTTCTCCGGTCTGCCTGTTTGACGCCGAACACCTATCCACAGTGTGGCCGTTATCCACAGATAGGCATTCTGGGGAACGACCCAGTCATCGTCGGCAGCTATCATTCGAACATGCATTCGAGTTGCCGAGAGGACATCGTCATACGGTTTGAGGCGCTGCACTGTGCGGTGTCTGACGTGCTCGAAGTGTCTTCTGATGCGCTGACCACGCCCGAATGCCTGGCATTGCTGGAGCGTCTTGAAACCGAGACGCGGCGGCTGCCGGCCGCCGGTCATTCGTTGATCAATCGACTGGCCCGCCAAGCCAGCGAGACCGAATTGGGCGGCAAGCTGTCGCATGCGTTGGCTAATCGATTGCGGATCAGCCGCGGCGAAGCCGGCCGACGCATCCACGAAGCCGACGACTTGGGGCCGCGTCAATCTCTCACTGGCGAACCGCTGCCGCCGCGGCTGGAAGCCACCGCCGCCGCGCAGCGCGACGGGGATATCGGGGGCGCTCATGTGGCGGTGATCCGCGGGTTCTGCCACCGGCTGCCCGACTTCGTCGACGTCGAGACGCGCGCGAAAGCCGAGGCGCAGCTGGCCAGGTTGGGCGGCCAGCATCGCCCCGATGAGCTGAGCAAGCTCGCCGACAAACTCGCCGACTGCCTCAATCCCGACGGCAACTTCACCGACGAGGACCGGGCTCGTCGGCGCGGGATCATCATCGGCAGACAGGGATTCGACGGGATGAGCCCGATCACCGGGTATCTGACGCCCGAGGCCCGCGCCACCATCGATGCCGTCTTCGCGAAACTGGCCGCCCCGGGCATGTGCAACCCGGCCGACCTGGCTCCGGGTGTGAGCGGCACCCCTTCCGAACAAGCCATCGAGCACGACACCCGCAGCGCCGCGCAGCGCAACCACGACGCGCTCAATGCCGCAGGGCGTGCCCTGCTGGCCTCTAGTGACCTGGGAAACCACAACGGGTTACCGGCGTCCATCATCGTCACCACCACCTTGCGCGAACTGGAGGCAGCTGCGGGCAGGGGGCTCACCGGCGGCGGCACGCTGCTGCCCATGCGCGACGTCATCCGGCTGGCCTCGCACGCCCATCACTACCTGGCGATCTTTGACAAGGGCAAAGCCCTTGCCCTCTACCACACCAAACGCCTCGCCTCGCCGGCGCAGCGAATTGTCTTATACGCCAAAGACCGTGGATGTACTTTTCCTAACTGCGATGTGCCCGGTTACTTCACCGAAGCCCACCACGTCAGAGCGTGGGCCAAAACCCACACCACCGACATCGACGACTTGACCCTAGCCTGCGGCCCCCAGCACAAGATCGCCGAACAAGGCTGGACCACCCGCAAAAACCAGCATGGCGACACCGAATGGATCCCACCGCCGCACTTGGACTATGGGCAACCCCGTATCAATAACTTCCATCACCCCGAAAAGCTGCTCCGCGACGACGAAGACGAGGAGGACATCCCGTAAGCAGGCACCGACTCCTGGAAGCCGGATGGTTAACGACCACGGTCAGTTGGTGAGTCTCGGCGGGGTTCGGGCCATCGCCAGCAGATCGAGACGCCAGAGATTCTGAAATGCGTTGCGCGCGAGATTCTCAACGTCCGCTGCACCGGGCGCAGCCGCGCTATCCCTTGCCACCAGCGCGGCAATCTCTCGAATCGTGCGGTGTCCGTCGACAAGCCGAGCGAAGGGCGCATGGACTGCGTTCAGCGGCACCCTCCCATTCGGCACGACGATGATGTCATTGCCGGACACGCCGCAGAAGTCTCGCATCACCGGGACGTAGCCAAGAGCGTCCGCTGAAGAGAAGTCGACGGTGTAGTTCAACGTCGGCCTGACGGGGCGGCAAGCCACAAAGGAGTGGTTTGTGTTCACGGCATGGAAGCGTTCCATCAACGACCAGATCTCGATGTCGGGGCGCGCGTTCAGAGCCGACAACAGCCGGTCAGGCAGCGCGAAACTCTCGTGCGGGTAGTAGGCGGCTTTGAAGAACCACTCCTGAAAGACCAGGCCCGCCGACGTGACCAAATCGATACACTCCTCGACGGTGTAACCACGCTGCCGCCCGTGCAGAAACGTGTCCACCACGGTGGTATCGGCGTTCAGGTCCGACGAATTTTTCAAATAGCTCCGTACAGGGTGGTCTACCGGCAGCAGCGGAATCGTTTTCTTGACCACCTGCACCGACGAGTCGTCTTGACCCAGGCCAACGTCGTGGAACACCGACGCCAACGAATCGACGCCGATCCGGCCGTATTTTCCATAGAGCATCACGCTCGCCACGCCCTCCGGCCGCAGGCATCCGGCGAGGGCTTGCATTCCCTTGGCTGGGTCAGCCAAGTGGTGCAGAACGCCGATGCAGACAACCAGGTCGAAGTCGAGGCCCAGTGCTGACACCTCTTCGATCGGGAGCAGATGCAGTTCGAGGTTCTGCAGGTCGTGCTTATCTTTCAGATATTGCTCATGATCCAGCGACGGCTGGCTAACGTCGATGGCCACGACCTTCGCCGACGGGTTGGTGAACGCAAACCATGCGGCCTGGTTGGCTCCACAACCGGCGATCAAAATGTCGAGACCAGGCGGGTATTCGCGGTCGGGCCAGTAGATCCGATGAGCGTGGACGGGGTCCGTACATTCATAGTTGCCGACGCCCCACTCCTCGAGGTCGGGTATTGGCGACGGGTACACCCATTGCTGATATTGACGAGCCACGACGTCGTCGCGCGGATCGGTTTTCAGCTACACCACCCCATCCTTTGAATGCTTGCATCAGGAGTTATACGGCCGCAGCTGCATAGGTCGCAAGAACGCTGCTGAGGCGCCCCCGGGGCGGCCAAGTCCGGGCCGACGTGCGGCAGATAGCCAGCTGCTCCCCGCGGCGCGCGCTGACAGATTAGTCCGTGACGCATATCCGCCGCCGCAGATTGCGCTCTCACTGCGGCTTGGCTGGCAGTGAAAACAAGTGAGTGCATCACCTCAAATGTTCTTGCCAAAGACCGCGGCTGTACAGCACCCGGCTGCGGCGTACCGGGCGACCTCTCCGAAGCACACCACGTCACGTCGTGGGCCCACTGCCGCGAAACCGACATCCACAACCTGACGCTGGCCTGCGGGGCCCACCACCAACTCGCCGACCAAGGCTGGACCACCCGCAAACGCCACAACGGCGACACCGAATGGATTCCACCACCGCACCTCGACCGCGTCCACCAGAAGAACAAGCCCACCGACTTCGCGGCGCCGTCGCAGCCAGCGCCCTCTGCTCGTACGGTGGCATCAGAGCGCCGCATAGGCGACGCGAACCCACGAGGAGCAACCATGAGCACCGGCACCCCTTCACCCACCGTGGCCCTTGTCGTCAAGCTAATCGCCAAGCCAGATGAGGCGAATGAGGTCAGCACCTTCCTGGCCGACGCCGTCAGCCTCGCCAACGAGGAGCAGGGCACGATCGCCTGGTTCGCGCTGCGCACCGATACGACCACCTTCTGGATCGTCGATGCGTTTCCGTCCGAGGGTGAACGCCAGGAGCACCTGGAGGGCCCGATCGCCTCGTCCCTGCTGGCCAATGCAGAACGACTCCTGGACGCGCCACCAGAGATCCTCCCGGCCGAGGTCCTCGGAGCCAAGTTGCCCCAATGAGCGCGGCCAGCGATGACAGGGCCACACAGACCCCCGACACCGGCCACTGGGGAGGGGGCCTCTCCCCCGAGAAAAGTAGACAGCCCACCTGGTCCATGGCGGTGTCCTCCCAGTAAAACGTACTTCACGAGTTCGGTGCCAACCGCGGATTAATACCTACCACCACCCGGAAAAACTGCTGTGTGTCGACGACGGACACGTCCCGTAGCCGGACTCGCGGTCGTCGGCGATCAGTGCCACTCTTAATCATGACTGTGGGTCCATTTCTTCCGGCCTTCGCCGCCACCGCTGTGCTCATGGCGGGAGCGGTCGCTCACGCTGACCCGCCAGATGACCAGTTTTTGGGGCTGCTGTCGAGGGACGGAATTACCGCCGGCCCACCAGAGCAGTTGATCGCCCTTGCCCATGAACGGTGCGATGACGATGGCCTTTCTCGCTCCCAACTATGGACCTTTCACTTCGGCGGGCAGCCGAGCCCGTTCAGCACGGCGATGTTGCAACTTGCCGCCAAACTCGAAGGTCAGGGTCTGACGGGTCCGCAGGTACGGCCGTTCTTGTTAGACGCCATCAGCGTGTACTGCCCGGACGCGACGAGGAGCTGATCGTCGCCGCGGTGTGACGACGGCTGCGGTCGGCACGTTGCCGCATACGTTTCCGCGCGCATAGGGTCCGGATATGACCGCCAACGCGGGGCAACGAGATCCCCGGATCGTCATCGTCGGCGCCGGCATGGCCGGAATCGCCACCGCTCACGCCTTCCGGCAAGCGGGTTTCACCGACTTCACCATTCTGGAGAAGGGTTCCGACGTTGGTGGCGTGTGGCATTGGAACCGCTACCCCGGCCTGCAGTGCGATGTGCCTTCATACGGCTATCAATTCGCGTTCGCGCCCAAGCCCGACTGGAAACACGTATGGGCAACGGGTGACGAGATCCAGCGTTATCACCGCGACCTCATCGACGACTTGCAATTGCGCTCGCATCTGAGGCTCAACTGCGAAGTGACCTCGGCGGTGCTCGCCGGGAACCGCTGGCGGATCTCCACCGCCGACGGCGACGAGACCGATGCGGATTTCGTCGTCGCGGCCACCGGTGTGCTGCATTACCCCGCGATCCCGGACATCCCCGGCCTCGACTCGTTCCGCGGACCAGTGGTGCACACCGCGCGCTGGACCGACATCGATACACGCGACAAACGTGTCGCGGTGATCGGCACCGGATCGACGGGCGTGCAGGTCTTTTCGGCGCTACAGCCCGACGCGGCACACATCACCCATTTCGCCCGCACACCGCAATGGGTGATGTGGATGCCGATGGGCATGCGGCAACCACGCATCATCGGGCGGATGCTGCGGGCGTTGCCGAAACAGGACAAGGCGGTGCGGGTGTCGCAACTCATCGGCTCCGACTATCTGGTCGACCTGGTCATCCGGCCGACCTGGCGACGCCGGCTGGCCCAGCGCTATGGGCGGATGTGTCTGCGAATACTGGTGCAGGACAAAGACCTTCGTGCCAAGCTGACCCCTGACTACCAGCCGTTCTGCAAGCGGCAGGTGCTGTCCGGCAGCTATTACCGGCGAATCTCGCGGCCCAACGCCAGCTTCGTCAGCGAGCCGATCGCCGAGGTTACCGAGACCGGACTGCGAACCGCCGACGGCGTACACCACGATCTGGATGCGATCGTGCTCGCCACCGGTTTTCAGGCCCACAACTACATGCGCCCGATGACGCTGCGCGGCCGGGATGGGCTGTCGATCGACGACGCCTGGGCGAAAGGTCCCCGGGCGTGGGGAATGACCGCGGTCCCCGGATTCCCGAACCTGTTCATGGTCCTCGGCCCCAACTCGCCGACCGGGTCGATGTCGCTACAGCACGTCGCGGAACTGACCGCGGGCTATATCACCGAATGGCTGCGGCGATTCCGCGACGGGGAGATCACCACCGTCGAAGTCACCGAAGAAGCCACCAACCGGTTCGCCGACGACGTCGCCGAGGCGATGGTGCCGACCGTCTGGAACACTGGCTGCAACTCGTGGTACTTCGTCGACGACAACCACATCGATCTGTGGCCATTCGACCGAAAGCGGTTGACCCGCATGCTGACCCGGCCGCACGACGACGACTACATCCTCATCCGGTGAGATAATCGGCGGCGATCTCTGCCGCCAGCCGGGCATTGGCCAACACCAGCGCGATATTGGCCGCCAGCGACGCGCCGTGCGTCTCGCGGTGGAAGAAGTCGAGCAAGAACGGGGTGACGTCCTTGCCGCGCACCTGCTGCGTCTCGGCGGCGGCCAGGCCGGCGGCAAGCACCCGATCGTGCAACACGCGGTCCATCTCGTCGCCGGGCCCAATCGGGTTGGCCAGCACCACCCCGTAGCCGTCGGTGCCCAACCGGCGCCTGGCCCGCAGCACGTCGGCGGCCTGCGCTGCGGTGTCTACCCGCCAGCCCACCGGGAGGCCGGAATCGGCGAGGTAAAAGCCGGGGAACCGGTCGGTGCGATAGCCGATCACCGCGACGTTGAGCGACTCCAGCCGCTCCAAGGTCGCCCCGACGTCCAGAATCGACTTGACGCCCGCGCAGACCACCAGCACGCCGGTGCGCGAAAGGGTCATCAGATCCGCGGACTCGTCCCAGCTGTCCCGCGCTCCGCGATGTACACCGCCCAGCCCGCCGGTGGCGAACACCGTGATGCCGGCCGCCACCGCCAGGTGTGCGGTCGAGGCGACCGTGGTCGCGCCGTCGCCACCGCGGGCGGCCAGCACCGCGATATCGCGCAGGCTCACCTTGACCACCGCGTCGCCCTCGGCGATGCGCCGCAACGCCACGTCGTCCAACCCGATGTGCGGCTCTCCGCCGATGATCGCAATTGTGGCCGGCACCGCCCCGCCGGAGCGCACCGCCTCCTCGATCTCGCGTGCGACGCGCCGGTTATCCGGACGCGGTAGACCGTGGCTGATGATCGTGCTCTCCAAGGCAACGACGGGCCGGCCGGCGGCCAGCGCCTCCGAAACCTCTGGATGGATACGCACGTGGGTCTACGACTCCTCCGGCCGCTCGATCACCTCATATGTCGGGTCGAGCATCGACGCCTGGCGGTTGCCGCTCTGGTGCACCTTCCCGGTGATCCGCAGCACTTGGCCGGGCTGGATGTCGTCGCCGCCTTGTCCGGGCCGGAAGTTGACCCGGATTTCCCCGCTCTCGTCGCCGACCACGATCCGGCGGAACGTCTGTCGACGTTTGGTGACGTCCTCTACCTCGCTGACCCGGCCCTCGACGGTGGCACGGCGTCCCGGGATCACGCTGCCCACCGGGATTACCGTCGCCGGCCGCTTCGGGTGTTCGTAAGCCTCGACGGCCTGGTTGTCGCTTTGCAAAACCCGGGCCTCCAACTCCTCCACCTTTCGGGTGATCTTTTCTTCGAAGATGTCCGGGAAGGCTTGGCGGATCCGGGACTGCACGTCGTAGGGCACGATGGTGGCGGCGGCGTCCGGGACCTGGCTGACGGCGCGGGCGATTTTGTCGGCGGTGCGGTCATGGAGCAGTCGTCCCAGCAGCGGCGAATACGTTCGGCGCGGTAGCAACGCCGTCACGTTGGTGTTCGGACGTTCGTCTCGCGCCTTGGCGACCAACACTTGCGCCGCCCGGCTGATCTGCCGGTCCGGGCAGTCCACCACCCGAAGCCTGGTGTCGAGATCGAACTCATCCCAACGTTTCCTCAGCTCCGCGGCATGCGCGGCGTCGACCATGAAATGCACGGCGACCAGCTCGTCGGCGCGCAGCCCCTTTCCGTAGCGCAACGCCTCGAGCACTGCGAGGTCAAGCGAATTGACGAAGGCGAACACGCGATGTCGCGCGTACTTGACCAGTTCGGGGCGATCGGTGCGGAACGCCTGCAGGATCGCATTTTCGGCCCGGTACTCGCGGTTGAGTCGAATCAGCGCGAACACCATCACCGGGAAAATGACGACGACCAGCCACGCCCCCTCGGTGAACTTGGCCACCGCGAAAATCGCCACCACGACCGTCGACAGGATCCCGGCGGAGAAGTTGATCACCAACCTGTGGCGCCAGCCCGGTTCACGGTGGGTGAGATGGTACTTGGTCATCCCGTAGCCCGCCATCGAGAAGCCGGTGAAAACGCCGATCGCGTAGAACGGCACCAGTGCGTTGACCGACCCGCCAGTGAACACCAGCAACGCCACCGACAGCGCCGCCAGCGTGATGATGCCGTTGGAGAACACCAACCGATAGCCGCGTTGCATCAACTGACGCGGCAAAAAGCGGTCTTCGGCGACGAAACTCGCCAGCGCGGGGAAGCCGTTGAAGCTGGTGTTGGCGCCGGTGTACAGAATGGCGGCGGTCGAGACCTGCACCAGGGCGTACATGGTGTTGCCGATGAGCCCGTTGCCGAACACGGCGCGCGCCACCTGCGAGAGCACCGAGGGGTACTCGTCGAGGTACGGCGCGGCGTGGGTGGCGTAGGTGAGATAGCCAACGCCCGCCAGCAGGAACCCCAGGATGCAGGCCATTGCGGTGAGGACACGCCGCGCGTTGACGCCCTGTGGCTTACGGAAGACCGTGACGGTGTTGGAGATGGCCTCGACCCCGGTCAGCGACGAACCACCGTTGGCGAACGCCCGCAGCAGGACCAGAATCGTCGCACCCATCACCAGACCGCTGCCCTGGTGGACGGGTACCGCTCCGGCTGCGTGGCCGGGATCGTATTGCGTTAAGCCCCAGAAGATGTGGCGGACGACGCCGACGACAATCATCACCGTGATCATGGCCACGAAGGCGTAGGTCGCGAACGCAAATGGTAAGCCGGCTTCGCGCAACCCGCGCAGGTTCATGTAGCAGATGAGGACCACCACACCGACGGTGATCTCCAGGCTGAACGGCCCCAGCGCGGGTACCGCGGAGGCCACCGCCACCGTGCCCGCCGCCGACTGCACCGCGACCGTCACAACGTAGTCGATCAGCAGGGCCGCCGCCGCTACCTGCGCCACCCGCGGCCCGAAGTTCTCCCGCGCGACGATGTAGGAACCGCCGGCTCTGGCGTAGGCCATCACGACCTGCCGGTACGACGCGGCGACCAGCGCCAGAATCAACAGGATGACGCCCATGATGGGAAGCAGCAGCACGAACGCCGCCAGCCCGGCGTGCGGGAGCAGTTCGGTCAGGATCTGCTCGGGCCCGTAGGCGGTCGATGAGATCGCATCCGGCGAAAGTGCGCCCAGTGCAACGGGATTCGACAACCTCTCGGAGGACAGCTCGTCGGTGATGAGCGGCTTCCCGAGAAAAATGCGCTTGCACAGAGCCGAAAAAGACAGCGGTGCGTTTGGCTCGCCAGCAGATGCCGTCACGACCACCCCATCAGAGATTCAGCGTCCACCGGAGTCTAAGGCGCGGTCAGCACCGTCGTTCTCGAGATGCCGGATCTCTGTATGGAGGATGTGCCGGGCTAGCCGACCAACTGCGCGTTATTCGGCTTCCACGGTGAGCACCTCATCACCGGTTTCGTGCCTGACCTGCTCGGCCAACGCGTCCGGATCCACCCGGGCGATCCGGGATTCGACGTCGTAGGGCACGATGATCGCGGTGGCGCCCGGGATGCGGCTGACCGCCCTGGCCATCTTGTCGGCGGTGCGGTCGTGCAGCAACCGTCCCAGCAGCGCTGAATATGTTCGACGCGGCAACAGCACGGTGACCTTGCTGTCCGGATGGTCCCGTTTCACTTGCAGCACCAGCTCCTGGGCGGACCGGCTCAGATGGCGATCCGGGCAGTCGATCACTCGCAGCCGGGTGTCGTGCTCGAAATGCCGCCACCGCTCCTGCAGCTGAGCGGAATGATCGGCGTCCACCGTGAAGTGCACCGCGAGTAGCTCGTCGGCGTGCAGCCCCTTCCCGTAGCGCAGCGCCTCCACCTCGGCGAGGTCGACCGAATCCACGAAAACGAACACTCGCAGTCGCGCGTACTTGGCTAATTCGGGACGCTCGGTGCGCGACATCTCCAGGACGGACGCCTCGGCACGGTATTGCAGGTTGAGTCGTATCAACGCGTACACCAGGATCGGGAAGACTACGACGACGAGCCAGGCGCCCTCGGTGAACTTGGCCACCACGAAGATGCCCACCACGATCGTCGACATGAAACCCGCCGAGAAGTTGACCACGAACTTGCGAAGCCAGCCGTGGTCACGGTGCGCGTAATGGTGTTTGGCCATCCCGAAGCCGGCCATCGCGAACGCGGTGAACACCCCGATCGCGAAGAACGGAACCAATGCACTGACCTTGGCGCGGGTCACCAGCAGCAGCACCACCGCAAGCACGGTCAGCGTGATGATCCCGTTGGAGAACACCAGCCGATGGCCGCGCTTGGTCAGCGGCCGTGGCAAAAAGCGGTCCTCGGCAACAAAGCTCGACAATGCCGGGAACCCGTTGAAACCGGTGTTGGCACCGGCGAAAAGGATTGCGGCGCTGGAGGCCTGGACGGAAAGGTAGAGGATGTTGCCGAGTAGCCCATTGCCGAAAACCGCGCGGGTGATCTCCGACAGCATCGACGGGTATTCATCCAGATACGGGGTGGCGTGGGTGATGTGAGCAAGCCAGGCGACGCCGGCGAGCAAGACTCCCAGGATGATCGTCATCACGGTCAGCACCCGACGGGCGTTGACTCCCTGCGGCTGACGGAAAACGTTGACGGTGTTGGAAATCGCCTCGACACCGGTCAGCGAGGTACCACCGTTGGCGAACGCGCGCAGCACCACCAGCACGGTGGCGCCCATCACCAGCCCGTTGCCCTGATGGAGCGGCACAGCTCCATCGATATGCGCCGGATCGTATTTCGGCAAACCCCAGAGGGCTTCACGAATCAGGCCGGTCACGATCGTCAGCAGAATCATGCCGACGAACCAGTAGGTCGTGATCGCGAAAATCCGGCCGGATTGCCGCAGCCCCCGGAGGTTGGCAATACATATCAGGATCAGCACAGCGATCGTCAGTTCCAGGTGGTACGGACGCAATACGGGTATAGCTGACACCACCGCGACCGTCCCGGCGGCGGGCTGTACCGCGGCGGTGACCACGTAGTCGATCAGCAACGCCGCGGCGGCAATCTGCGCTATCCGAGGCCCAAAGTTGTCCCGCGCCACCATGTATGCGCCACCGGTGCGGGTGTAGGTCATGACGACTCCGCGGTAGGACGCGGAGACCAACAACAAGATGAACAGGACGACGCCGATGATCGGCAGCAACAACGTGAACGCCATCATGCCCGCGCGGGGCAGCAATTCGATCATGATCTGCTCGGGCCCGTAAGCGGTCGACGAGATCGCATCCGGCGAAATCGCGCCGAGCGCAACCGGATTCGATAGCCTCTCCGACTCAAGCTGCTCGCTCGTCAGCGGCTTGCCTAGAACGAGGCGCTTCCAACCGTCGGCAAAAGACGGCGGAATGCCCGAGTTACGTTCCGATGCTGTCACCACGTAATCACTTTCCTCTGGAGTCGACGACCTGTGGGCTCAATTCCTGCGGGTTGAGCCCGCTGCGGTTCGGGCACGCCGATGCGATCATCCGCACGACTCGACCGAGCTGGAGATCCGTTTTGCGCCGCGTTCGCTTCTGCGATCCGCGTCGATATGTCGTAGGCCACGATCTGCGCGCTTGCGTCCGGGATCCGGCTGATCACCCGGGCGATCTTGTCTGCCGTGCGGTCGTGCAGCAGCCGGCCCAATAATTGCGAATACTCCCGGCGCGGCAGCAGCACCGTCACCTTGGTGTCTGAATGGTCATCCATGACCTGCAGGACCAACTCTTGCGCGGCCCGGCTCAAGTTGCGGTCGAGGCAATGGACCATCCGCAAGTCGACGACATGCCCGAAGTGCTGCCACTGGCGCTGCAATCGCGCGGCATGAGCCGAATCCAACACGAAGTGCACCGCGGTCAGCTCATCGGCCTGCAGACCCTTGGCGTAGCGCACCGCCTCAACCTCGGCCAGGTCGACCGAATCCACGAACAGGAACACTCGGTGCCGGGCATACCGGTCCAGTTTGGGCGGGTCGGCAAGCGACGTCTCCAACACCGCCGCCTCGGCGCGATACTGCCGGTTGAGCCGCATCAGCGCGAACACCAGGATCGGGAAGACAACCACGACCAGCCAGGCGCCTTCGGTGAACTTGGCGATCGCGAAGATGCCCACCACGACCGTCGACAAGATTCCTGCCGACAGGTTGATCACCAGCTTGTAGCGCCAACCGGCGCCACGATGGGTCAGCCAGTGTTTGGTCATGCCGTAGCCGGCCATCGAGAAGCCGGTGAACACCCCGATCGCGTAGAACGGCACCAGAGCATTCAGCGAACCTCCCGTGCCGACCAGCAGTGCCACCGCGAGCACGGTCAGCACGATGATGCCGTTGGAGAACACCAGCCGGTGGCCCCGCTTCATTAGCGGGCGCGGAAGGAAGCTGTCCTCGGCGACGAAACTCACCAAGGCGGGAAAGCCGTTGAAGCTGGTGTTACCACCGGTGTAAAGGATCAGTGCGGTGGCTGCCTGGACCAGGAAATACAACACCTTCCCGATCGCGCCAGTACCGAAGACCGCCGTCGCGATCTCGGACAGCATCGACGGATACCCGTTTTCATAGGGGAACGCGTGGGTGACGTGGGCGAGCCAGGCAACACCGGCCAACAGAAACGCGAGGATGCAGGCCATGATCGTGAGCACTCGACGCGCATTGATGCTTTCCGGCGGGCGAAAGGCGTTGACCGTGTTGGAGATCGCCTCGACACCGGTCAGCGACGAGCCACCGTTCGCAAATGCCCGCAGCACGATGAGGACGGTGGCACCCATGACCAGGCCGCTGCCCTGGTGCACTGACACGGCCCCAGCGGCGTGCGCCGGGTCGTAAAGCGGTAAACCGCCGAAGAATTCCCGAATGATTCCGACCACGATTGTCAGCGACACCATGCCGACAAAGAAATAAGTCGGCATCGCGAATGGAGCTCCGGCCTCGCGCAATCCCCGCAAATTTGCGTAGCACATCAGGAGCACGATTCCCACAGTCATTTCCAGGCTGTAGGGCCCGAGGGCCGGTATTGCCGACACCACCGCCACGGTGCCGGCCGCGCACTGCACCGCGACGGTGACGACGTAGTCGATCAACAGCGATGCCGCGGCGATCTGCGCGATCCTGGGTCCGAAGTTCTCCCGTGCGACCACGTAGGAGCCACCGGCCCGGGTATAAGCCATCACCACCTGGCGATAGGAGGCGGCGACCAACACCAGAATCACCAGGATGACGCCGGTGATCGGAAGCAGCAATGCGAACGCAGCCAGCCCGGCGGCCGGCAGCAGCTCGATCATGATCTGTTCGGATCCGTACGCGGTCGAGGAGATCGCATCGGGCGAGAGCACGCCGAGCGCAATCGGGTTGGACAAACGCTCGTGCTGCAGTTGGTCGTTGATCATCGGCCGGCCGAGCAAGATCCGCTTACATCGGTCCGAGAACGACGGCGATATCGGCGACATCGATATCGCCTGTTCGCCGGCCAGCTGTGTCATGACAAATCCCTTACGCAATCTTGCCGATTTTTTACAAATTCATGTCGGACCCGGCCAAAGCCTACGGTCGTTGAGTCGATCACGCGCGCCGGGACGCTCGCCCACAGCAGTCTCGAAACCTTCTTTACGGAATCTTGATGCCTTCCTACGCCGACGATCTATTCTGCCGACCGCGCGCTGGAAACGCGCAGGCAAACGACCGTTTGCGGCTGGTCAGTCACCCATTAGTGCTCCATCGACGAGTTGGTCGAACCGCTCGATTCCGTCATCGACCTCATCGTCGATACCACGCAGTGGACCCGGCTCGGCAAGGTAGCGCTGCGCGTACAAGCCGGCCACGAGGGCCTTGCGATCCGTCTGGCGGGTGGCTTGCTCCCACGCGGCCTGCTCGGTGAGCAGGGCGCCCGCGTACACATCGCCCATGAATCGGGCCAGCGGGAACAGCCGAGCCTCGGCCACCTCGTTTGGCAGTTTAGTCCAGGCGGTGATCGCCGCTTCGAGATCCTCGGTGCGCCGCCGTACCAGCCGTGTCGTCTCGTCGTCGTCGGACACCGAGACCGCGTCGTGGATGCGCTCCAGCAGCGGTTGATGGGCCTGTATCCGCTCGATACCCCGCCGCACGTCGAGGCAGAGGATGTTGTCGGGGCCCTCCCAGATCGTGTTGACTTGCGCGTCCCGCAAAAGCCTTGCCACCGGCCATGTTTCGATATAGCCGTTGCCGCCGTGGATCTCGATCGCGTCCGACGCCGTGGTGATACCGAGTCGGCACACCCTGAGCTTGGTGACCGGCACCGCGATGCGCTGGCGCACCGGCCTGGGCTGGCGGTGATTGGCGAAACCCACGCAGTCGAACACCAGGGCTTGAGCGGCTTCGACGTCGACGATCATCTCGGCCAGCTTGCGGCGCATCAACGGCTTGTCGACCAGTCGGCCGCCGAACGCCCGCCGCTGCC
>DASQRI010000090.1:0-5559 GCA_035642975.1 Mycobacterium sp. | reverse complement strand
TGGCCACCGCCGGCATCCAGTCACACCGTTGATTGGCGACCTTGAGGTCGTCGTTAAGCCCGTCGAGCAACATGGTGATCATCGATCCGACCATTTCGAGGTGGCTGAGCTCCTCGGTCGCGATGTCCATGAACAGGTCGTACATCTTGGGGTTCTTCTCCCGCAGCACAAAAGCCTGGGTGAAGTATTGCAACGCGGCGGTCAGCTCACCGTTGGCGCCACCGAACTGCTCCATGAGCAGTGAGGCGAAACGTGGATCGGGCTGACCGACTCGGACCTCGAACTGAAGACTTTTGTTATGAACGAACATGGCGCCTCCCCGGCGGCTTCAAAGAAGAAGTTGGTTATGACGAAACCGGAGATGTTCGTCGAACCAGGGGCTGTAGTTCGTCCGGTGAAGGCGATAGCAGATGTCATGCGTCGCAGAGGGAAGGTACCCGAACCTAGGCCGATTAAACCGGCGGCAGATGAACAGCTGTTGGGTCAGGACCAAGAATGTGGGCTAGTTGGCCGACCTTCTCGATGTGTTTGCCATTGCCCATTGGGCGTCGTCACCAAATTGGTGCTCCAGATCGTCGCGCTGATGGTCGTGTGGTCCCGGCGATTCCCCGCAAACCAATCGGCCATCAGTGCATCCGCGGTGGCAGGTGCGACTAGGACATCGGCGGGCGGGGTACCCAACAAAACCAGTAGTGGTGATGCAACGGAGGTTATTGTGGCACTGCCCGATTCGAGCGATGCGCAGCGCGCAGCGGCGTTGACCAAGGCTGCCACGGCCCGGCGGATGTCAGCCGAGCTGCGTGAGCGACTCAAGAGCGGCGACGCTGATCTCGTGCAGATACTCCGAGAAGCCGAGACCGACCCGGTTTTGGGATCGATGCGGGTTTCTGACTTGTTGGCGGCGTTGCCGGCGGTGGGAAAGGCCACGTCGCACCAGCTCATGACCGAGGTGGGGATCGCACCGACTCGGCAGGTCCGTAATCTGACACCCCGTCAGCGCGCCGCGCTTTTGAAACGGTTCAGCGGTAGCTGAAATAACGGGAGCGGTGAAGGATTGTCACTAACCGTCTGACTACCAACGGGTTGCCGAAAGGCCGCTCGGTGGCACAACGGCGAACGTGAGCCCTCAACTGGCCGCGGGTTGCTTTCAGCCGCGCACCACCGCTCCGAGGGTGTCTGCGGATTAAACAGCACGCCAGCGCCGCCGCGCATTGCCACTGCCTTCTCCGCTGATTGTCCCGCTCTGTTGATTCGGCCGGAAGCCGCTGCTTACCGCTGTTTAATGAGTCGATGGACTTGATGAGCCCCATCGACTCGGTTTTCCTGCTCACCGAATCGCGCGAGCACCCCATGCACGTCGGCGGCTTGCAGCTGTTCCAGCCACCCGAGGGCGCCGGACCGGAATTCGTCCGGGAAGCCTACGACGCCCTGGTCACCGATCGTGATTTCCAGCCCACCTTTCGCAAGCGACCCGCCTGGGTTCTCGGCGGGCTCGCCAACCTCGCCTGGGCCTACGACGACGCCGACGACGTCGACATCGATTACCACCTGCGGCGCTCGGCGCTGCCGTCACCGGGACGGGTCCGCGAACTGCTCGAATTGACCTCACGGCTGCACAGCACCCTGCTCGACCGGCACCGCCCACTATGGGAAGCCCACTTCGTCGAGGGCTTGAACGACGGCCGGTTCGCGCTGTACAGCAAGTTCCACCACTCGTTGATCGACGGTGTCTCCGCTCTGAAGCTGATGCAGCGGACGCTGTCGACTGACTCGGATGATACTGAGCTACAAGCGATTTGGAGCCTGCCGCGCCGCAGAAAAGAAAGCCATTCGCCCAGTCGGTCCCGGTGGCAGACGCTGACTCAATTGGCGGGATCTGTTGCTGCGTTTGGCCCTTCGACATGGTCGCTGGCCCGTGCGGCGCTGGTGGAACAACAGCTGACCTTGCCGTTCGCCGCGCCGCGGACCATCCTCAACGTTCCCATCGGTGGTGCGCGCCGGTTCGCCGCGCAGTCGTGGTCGCTGGATCGGATCAAGAGCATCAAGCGGGCCGCCGGCGTGACCGTCAACGATGTTGTGCTGGCGATGTGCGCCGGCGCGCTGCGTCACTATCTGCTGGATCAGCACGCGCTGCCCGATACACCACTGGTCGCGATGGTCCCGGTGAGCCTGCGTACCGCCGAGGAGGCCGACAGCGGCGGCAACATGGTCGGCAGCATCTTGTGCAACCTGGCCACCGATGTGGAGGATCCGGCGCAGCGGCTCGAGACGATCAGCGAGTCGATGCGGGGCAACAAGAAGGTTTTCTCCGACCTGCCTCGGCTACAAGCCTTTGCGCTGTCGGCTTTTCTCATCGCGCCGTTGGGTCTGGCCGCGGTACCGGGCTTCGTCTCGTCGGCGCCGCCGCCGTTCAACATCGTGATTTCCAACGTGCCGGGCCCAACCGAGCCGATGTACTGGGGCGGGGCCCGTCTCGACGGCAACTATCCGATGTCGATCGCGCTGGACGGACAGGCGTTGAACATCACGCTGGTCAACAACGCCGGCAATCTCGATTTCGGGTTGGTCGGATGCCGGCGCAGTGTGCCGCATCTGCAGCGACTGCTCGATCACTTGGAAAGCTCACTGAAAGATCTGGAACGCGCGGTCGGGGTGTAATGGCTTGCCCAAGCTGAGCGCGGGGCTGCTGCTGTATCGGGTCCGCGACGGGGTCGTCGACGTCCTCATCGGGCATCCGGGTGGACCGTTTTGGGCTCGCAGGGACGACGGCGCGTGGTCGATCCCCAAGGGCGAGCACACCGAAGGCGAAGATCCGTGGGCGGCCGCGCAGCGGGAATTCGCCGAGGAAGTCGGGCTGACGCCTCCACCGGGGCCGCGCATCGACCTTGGCACGGTCAAGCAGCCCGGCGGCAAGGTTGTCACCGCCTTCGCTGTGCAGGGTGATCTGGACCTCGCCGATGCGCGCAGCAACACCTTCGAGCTCGAGTGGCCCCGCGGCTCCGGCCAAATCCGGGCCTTCCCGGAGGTCGATCGGGTGGACTGGTTTCCGGTGGCGCAGGCCAGGACCAAGCTACTCAAGGGCCAGCGCCCTTTCCTCGATCAACTGATGGCACACCCGAGCCTGGCCGGCTTGACGGAGCGCTATTGAACCTGGCGTATGTTCACAGTCATGCAAACGCTGCGAACACCCGACGACCGGTTCATGGATCTACCTGAATTCCCTTATACCCCAAGCTATTGCGAGGTTTCGGACGATGACGGCGGCGCGCTGCGGATGGCGTGGGTGCAAGACGGCCCCGACGACGCCGACCCGGTGCTCATGCTGCACGGCGAGCCGTCCTGGTCCTTCCTGTACCGCAAGATGATCCCGGTTCTGACCGCCGCCGGGTACCGGGTGATCTGCCCGGACTTGGTCGGGTTCGGCCGTTCCGACAAGCCCACTCGAATCGAGGACCACACCTACGCACGTCACGTCGAGTGGGTGCGCGCCGTGGTGTTCGACAACCTCGACCTGCACCGGGTGACCTTGGTCGGGCAGGACTGGGGCGGGCTGATCGGGTTGCGGCTGGCCGCCGAACATCCCGACCGGTTCAGCAGGCTCGTCGTCGCCAACACCGGCCTGCCCACCGGAGACATTCCGATGCCGGAGATCTGGTGGCAATTCCGGAAGGTGATCCAGACTGCACCATCTATCGACGTCGGCCGGTTCGTCCAGGGCGGTTGTCGCCGGCCGATGAGCGACGAGGTCCGCGCGGCCTACGACGCACCGTTTCCGGACGACGCATACAGTGCCGGGCCGCGCGCCATGCCCGGCTTGGTGCCGACGTCACCGGATGACCCCGCGGCCTCGGCCAACCGTTCAGCGTGGGCGAAGCTCTGCGCGAGTTCGACGCCGATGCTGGTCGCTTTCAGCGACGGGGACCCGATCACCGGTGGCATGGCGCCGATCCTTCAGCGTGAGATGGCGGGCGCGCAGGGGATCGAACACCCGGTGGTGCGCAACGCCGGGCACTTTCTCCAGGAAGACGCCGGCGAAGACCTCGCCGGCTACGTCGTCGATTTCTTGGGCAGCCGGAGCGTCAGCACGACACCGTGATGGTGAACGTCTCGGCCGTCAGTTGGTGCGGCTTCGCGTTGTTGAAACCCAGAGCGGCCCCGGTGATGTGGTAGGTCGGGCCGGTCATCGTGACGTTGGCCTCGCCCTGCAGTTCGCGCTCGTACGAACCGGTGAAGCCGTCGAGATCATGAAACCGGACGAACTCGGCCTTGAGCCGGTTGGCGTTGGAAATCATCGCGCTCACGCCCGCCGCTTCAAGCTTGGTGTGGATCCTCGTCATCCAGTCGATCGACTGGCAGCCCACCGCGTACGTCGTGCCCACGTCCTTCCCGTCGACGCTGAGCTTTGCGGTACCGGGCGGCAACACTCCAGGCCTGGGCGGCGCGGCCTCCTCCGATGAGCAGCCGGCGCCGACCCCGATCACCAGCACGGCCGCTGCGCCGACGGCGATTTTGTTCTGCACAGAACAAAACTTAACGCCAGGTCTGGCGCCGTCGCATTCCGGTCGCCGGGCGACCGTAGCTACCTGCAATTTCTTTGGCGCCTGCACAATACAAATATGTCTGCCACGTCGAGCGTCGTCGGGCCGCAGGAACTCCTGCTGCAACTCCTGGATCCGGCAAACCGGGCGAACCCCTATGCGGTGTACAAGCGGTTCCGGGACTGCGGCGCGATGCAGCTGCCGGACGCCAACCTCACCGTCTTCTCCGGCTATCGAGACTGCGACGAGGTGCTGCGGCATCCGGCATCCTCGGTCGACCGGCTCAAGTCGACGGTCGCCCAGCGCTTGCTCGCTGACGGTACGAACGTCCGCCCGCAGGGAACACCGATGTTCCTGTTTCTCGATCCGCCCGATCACACCCGGCTGCGCAAACTGGTGAGCAAGGCGTTCGTGCCCAAGGTGGTCAACGAGCTGCAACCCGACATCGCCACGCTGGTCGACGAAATGCTCGACCGGGTCGCCGAACGGGGCCGGTTCGACGTCATCAGGGATCTGGCGCACCCGCTGCCGGTGACGGTCATCTGTCGGTTACTGGGGGTTCCGCTGGCGGACGAGCCGGAGTTCAGCCGCGCATCCGCACTGCTGGCGCAGGCGCTGGACCCGTTCTTCACCGTCACCGGTGAGCCGGCGGGAGGCATGGACGAGCGCATCCGCGCCGGCCAGTGGCTGCGGGAATACCTGCACGACCTGATTCGGCAGCGCCGCGCACACCCCGGCGACGATCTGATGTCGCGGCTGATCGAGGTCGAGGAGTCCGGCGATCAGCTGTCCGAAGACGACATCGTCTCGACCTGCAGCCTGCTGCTGATCGCCGGGCACGAGACCACGGTGAACCTGATCGCCAACGCTATCCTGGCGATGTTGCGCAACCCTTCCCAATGGGCCGCGCTGGGCGCCGACGTGGATCGCGCGTCCGCGGTCATCGAGGAAACGCTGCGCTATGACCCTCCGGTGCAGTTGGTGGCCCGAATCGCGGCCGATGACATGACAATTGGTGACA
>DASQRI010000089.1:0-8180 GCA_035642975.1 Mycobacterium sp. | reverse complement strand
GTCACCGCGATGATCGCTATCCCAATGGCGCGGGTGACCTGCAGGACGGCATAGAAGTTCACCGCAAAGAACAATCCGCCGACGGCGTGGAGGAGGTTCGCGGTCGCCGTCGGAATACTCAGCCAGTTGAGGATCTTGACCGAACCGGCCAGCGCGGTCAACCAGCCAAGGCCCACCCCGGCCAACCCTGACAACACCGCGAACACGGAGACGAAGATCAGCACCGACATCGCGGAGGCCGCGGCGAAAGCCCGCAGCGGCCGGTATCCGCGTCGCGCATACAGATGGCGCATCCACACCCAGACCAGAAATGGCAGCGCGATGCCGGCCGTGGCCTTCACCGCGACCCCTGTGGCGACCAGCGTGATGCCCGCAACATGGTGGCGCTCAAACGTCAGTGCGATGCCGGCGGCCATCAAACCCACCATCAACATTTCGTTGTGAACTCCACCCATCAAGTGGATGATCACCAGCGGGTTGAGCACGCAGATCCAGAGCGCGGTAGGCACATTCGCACCGAGATGCCGGGCTATCCGGGGTGTCGCCCAGATCAGCAAGGCCAGTCCGGGCAACATGCACAAGCGCAGCAGCATGGTTCCGGCGATCACATGATTGCCGACCAGCATCGTGACTAGCCTGGCAATCATGATGAACGCTGGGCCGTATGGTGCTGTAGTGATGGTCCAGATCGGACTCACGTTGTCCAGCAACGGATTCGGATTGTCAATCGGCCCGACAGCATAGGGGTCGAAGCCGTCGCGCAGCAGCGCACCCTGAGCCAGGTACGAATAGGTGTCGCGGCTGAAAACCGGCACCGACAGCAGTAGCGGGGCCAGCCAGAAGCCGGTGGTGGCAACCAAGGTGAACTCGTCGGCGTCGCCGGCAAGAACGCGTCGGCCCAGCCACAGCCACGCGGTCAGCATCAACGCCACGCCGATCCACAGCAGCACCGAGGAGAGCACCAGCCCGTGGCCGTAGCGCAACCAGGACAGGTGCAGCGACTCCAGCAGCGGATCGTGCTGTTTCGTGGCGCCCGCGCCGAGTCCACCGGTAGTGATCAGGACCGCGCCCAAGCAGCCCAGCAGCGCGGGGCGGCCGGCAGCCGCGGTGGCGAATTCCCGCAGCCGTGAAAAGGGTTGCGGTGCAGCACTGGCCGGGGCAGAAGTCGGCGTCGACGTCGAACTGGACATGGGCGTCAGGCGGACCGGTTCGCGGCCAGTCTGGCAAGCTCGGCCAGGCCGGTCTTGGCTGGTGCGTGGATCGGCGCATCGGCCAGTGCGGCCAGCGCACGTCGGGTCAGCGCGTCAATCTGGTCCTCTACTGCCGCCAGCGCGCCGACTCGTTCGATGACCCCGCACAGTTCGAGCGCCTGGCCATCACTCAAATCGGTGCCGATCGAGTCCCGTAACAGTTTGGCGCCGGTCGCATCTGACTTGTCGGCCAATTCAACCGCCATTGCCAGCAGCACCGTGCGCTTGCCCGACCGCAGGTCGTCTCCGGAGGGCTTACCAGTGACCGCCGGATCCCCGAACACCCCCAATACGTCGTCACGCAGCTGGAACGCGATACCCAGGTCGGTGCCGACCTGGTGGAAAAGCGCATGTACGTCGGGGCGATCGGCTGCGGCGGCAGCGCCCAACTGCAACGGACGCGACACCGTGTAGGAGGCGGTCTTGAAAGTGTTGACGGTCATCGCCGAGGCGATCGATTCGGCGGCGCTGGCCTCGTTCACGATGTCGAGGTACTGGCCGCCGAGCAGCTCGGTGCGGATGTCGGCCCAGACCCGTCGCACCCGGTTGCGTGCAGCATGCGGCAGATCGACGCCCGCGACGATGTCGTCGGCCCACGCCAGCGCCAGATCCCCGAGCAGGATCGCGGCCGAGATCCCGAATTGGTCGGCCGGTCCTCGCCAGTGCCGGTCGCGATGCAACGCGGCAAACCGCACGTGCGCGGTCGGCCGGCCCCGGCGCGTCGCCGAGCTGTCGATCACGTCGTCGTGCACCAGCGCCGAGGCATGCAGCAGTTCGAGCGCGGAGAACAGCAGCAGCGCCTGTTCGTCGGCATCGTCGCTCGACACCGCCCGCCAGCCCCAGTAGGCGAAGGCCGGTCGCAGCCGCTTGCCGCCGCTGAGCACGAACTCTTCCAGGCCGGCAATCAGGGCGTCATAGTCGCTTCCGATGTAGGCGGCCTCACCGCGGCGGTGGTGCAAGTACCTCCGCAGCTGGTCGGTGACGGCGTCGGCCACCTCCACGGTTGCCGCTGCTTCTACGCTCAGCGAGGGGCTCCTTCCCGGGTCCCATGGATCACGGCCCACGATCATGGCCCGCCAAGTCTATTCGTAGCCGCGCTGTGCAGCGGGTTTTGCCGGACTCGGGCTCGGGCGGCGTCGCCGGGCAGTTGCTTCGACCGCCTCATTTTCTGTTACCTATGCTGTCGTGGTGCGCCGCGCCCGCTCGCCGGCCAGATGAGGAGCAGCTCGTTGACGTTCAACACCATCGCGCTCGAGGTGGTACCGCCGAATGTGGATCGTGGTGCGGAGCAAGCGATCGAAGATGCTCACAAGGTGCTGCAGCTGTCGGCGAAAGCCGGTATCGACGGCCGGATCGGGCACGTGATGATGCCCGGCTTGATCGCAGAAGAGGATGACCGGCCGGTCGAGATGAAGCCGAAGCTGGACGTGCTGGATTTCTGGTCGATCATCAAACCGGAATTTCCCGGGGTGAGCGGATTATGCAGCCAGGTCACCGCGTTCATGGATGAGCCGACCCTGCGCCAGCGTCTTGGTGATCTGGTCGGGGCCGGCATCGACGGCATCGTGTTCGTCGGTGTACCGCGCACCATGGCCGACGGCGAGGGCTCCGGTGTCGCGCCGACCGACGCCCTGTCGATTTATCGAAAGCTAGTGCACAACCGCGGCGTGATCCTGATCCCCACCCGGGACGGTGAAGAGGGCCGGCTGAATTTCAAGTGCGATCAGGGTGCGACGTTCGCGCAGACACAGCTGCTGTATTCCGATGCGATCGTGGGCTTTTTGACCCAGTTCGCCAAGGCCACCGACCACCGTCCGGAGATTCTGTTGTCGTTCGGCTTCGTGCCGAAGGTCGAAGACAGGGTCGGTTTCATCAATTGGCTCATCCAGGATCCGGGCAACGCAGCTGTCGCCGAGGAGCAGGCGTTGGTCAAGACGTTAGCGAACACCGAACCGGTGCAACGGCGCAAGCTGACCCTCGACCTGTACAAGCGGGTGATCGACGGCGTCGTCGACCTGGGCTTTCCGCTGAGCCTCCATCTCGAGGCTGCGTACGGCAATTCCGCGCCGGCATTCGAGACGTTCGCCGAGATGCTGGATTACTGGTCGCCGACCAGCTGAGCGCTGCCGCCGATTTGGGGGTCAGTTGGGCGGCGGGTCGCTCGGCTGGGCGACCCGAGGCGAGCGGTCACGGCTGTACCAGGCCAGCAGCCCCACCGCGATTGCGACCGCGAGCGACGACAGGCCCAGCCAGAGCGCCGCGCCGTTGAACGACCGGGTGCTGGGATCGGTGTAGCGGGACTGGGCGGTGAGCGCGCTGACCACCCCAGGCTTGAGTTTCCACTGCACCGTCTCCGGGTCCACACGATCACCGTTGGTCGAGGTCACGGCGCCGGGAAAGGCGACGGTCAGCTCCACGTCGGCGTCGTTATCGGTCAGCGACGTCAAGTCCGCCCGTCCTTCCAGGATCACCAGGTCGCCTGCTCGGCGCAGCGACAGGTTCACGCCCTGTGCGTCGGAGTTCATGCGCGCCAATTCGGGCAGTTCAGCGAAGGTCAGGTCGGAAAACACGGCCTGTGATCCCACGAAGCCGTCGCGGTCGTATTTGGACACCGCGACTTTCTGGCTGAACGGCAGGTTGGGGTCCAGCTGCGGTCCCGCGTCCTTGTCGTTGCGCGGTTTGGCCGCCGCGATGATCTCCCCGGACACCAGGTCGTCGGGGGAGATGGTGATCGACGCCTTGATCCGGACGCATCCGGCGAACACCGGTATCACCAGCAGCAGCATCGTCATCGCGATCAGTCGCCGGCGACGACGCGCAGTGAAAACCCGGGGCATGAGCTGGATACCGCTGGCGCGCACCAGGTCATCGTGCCAGACCGCGGCTGCGCCGGGGCAACTACAGCGGGAGCTTGCGACCCAGGATCGCGAACGCCCGCGGGTCGCCGGTGAAGTGGTAGCCGCGGATGATGTCGGTAAAGCCCAGCCGCCGGTAGAGGCGCCAGGCGCGATTGGCTTCGCCGTTAGTCTCCGGGGTCGACAGCAGCACGTTGGCTTCGCTGCGGTCGGCAAGCAGCCGCCGGGCCAACGCCTCCCCGAGGCCTTGGCCTTGTGCCCGCGGATGGATGTGCAACTCGGTCAGCTCGAAGTAGCTGGCCATCAGCTCCGTGATCTCCGGGCCGGGGAAGCCGCAGCGCTGCAACCCGAGCACGACTTGCTGCTGCCACCACTGATCGGGTGCGCCGCAGTAGCCGTAGGCCACGCCGAGCAAGGGTGCATCGCTCAGCTCGGCGGCCGAAGGTGTGGATGCGGCCGGCGCGTCGACTTCCACGGCTGCCACGGCCTGCCAGCCGCGTCGCCGGGTGTGTTCCAGCCACATGGCGGCGCGCTGGTTCTCGGTGCCGGGCGGGTAACGCATTGCGTCGACGTAAACACCCAACGCTTCTGAGAGCCGCCGCTGCATGTCCTGCGGCGGCAGGTTGATGAGGAATGTCGCCAACCCGCGGTCTCCTCGCCAGTCGTCCAGTGCGGTGTGCCTTTCCATTATCGGGGCGGTGGCGTCGCGTGGTTCGCCGACCTGCCGCGACTACAATCAGCTCGCGAAGCAGTGGTAAGGCGCAGATTGACCTCGTATCATTCTCTTTAGTTGCCCACACCGCGGGCAGCGACGTGCTATCGGTATTAACGTGACAGGTTTTCGGCAAGGAGGGACGAATGCCACTCTCCGATCATGAGCAGCGGATGCTCGACCAGATCGAGAGCGCTCTCTATGCCGAGGACCCTAAATTCGCCTCGAGTGTGCGTGGCGGGGGTTTGCGTGCGCCGACGGCGCGCCGACGGCTGCAGGGCGCAGCCCTATTTGTCCTGGGTCTGGCGATGCTGGTCTCCGGAGTCGCTTTTAAGGCCACCATGATCGGAACATTTCCGATCCTGTCGGTGGTCGGTTTCGTCGTGATGTTCGGTGGCGTGGTGTTTGCTATCACCGGCCCGCGACTCGCCGGTCGGGGAGAACGCCCCGGATCCTCGGCAGGTGCGCGTCAGCGCCGCGGCCGGGGCGCCGGCGGGTCTTTTACCAGCCGGATGGAAGATCGGTTCCGCCGCCGCTTCGAGGAATAGCCGTCCCAAGCTCCATAAGGGCAGCCCGGTGGGCTGCCCTTTTTGGTGCGCGGTGGACGTGAAGTGATGCGCGTGATGCGAGCATGGCCGTCATGATCCCCACTCCGCCCCACATCCGCGATAACTGCTGCTCAGCCAGCATTTAACGGGACCTCTTCGTCTCTTGATCGGCCCAACTCAGCCGTCGGAGTGGCCGAGAACCTGCCGAAACGACACCGAACGGTGACATTCCTGGCGTTAAATGGACCGCAGTGGGGGATTGTGGGGTATGGTGGCGGAAGTCGAAAGGCGTGGAGGCGGCCAGATGTTTCTCGGCACCTACACACCCAAGCTCGATGACAAGGGGCGGTTGACGCTGCCCGCGAAGTTCCGAGACGCGCTGGCAGGAGGATTGATGGTCACCAAGAGCCAAGACCACAGCCTCGCTGTCTATCCGCGAGCGGAATTCGAGCAACTTGCCCGCCGGGCCAGCAAGGCGTCACGAAGCAATCCGGACGCGCGAGCGTTCCTGCGCAACCTGGCCGCCGCCACCGACGAACAGCATCCCGACGCCCAGGGCCGGATCACCTTGTCAGCCGACCACCGGCGCTACGCGAACCTCACCAAGGACTGCGTGGTGATCGGATCGGTTGACTACCTGGAGATCTGGGACGCACAGTCCTGGCAGGAATACCAACAGACCCACGAAGAGAACTTCTCCGCGGCCAGCGATGAAGCACTCGGCGACATTATCTAAGGCGCGTGCCCGTGCATCGTGGCCTCTGCCCGAACCGACCCTGACGTACTTCCCCAACGCCAGGTTCGTGCTATCGGACAGGGACCTCGATGCAGGGGCCCGTCGGGTCACCGGGCGATCGCAAGCGCGGCGAAGCCGGGCGCAGCGGGTTGACCGCCGAGTCACTCGTCGGGAAGGTGTTGTCGTGCCTGACGCCACTGGTGGTTTCGGTCATGTGCCCGTACTGCTCGACCGCTGCGTCGCATTGCTCCGCCCGGCCTTGACGCGTCGCCATCCCGACGGATCGGGGGCCGTGCTCATCGACGCGACTATCGGCGCCGGCGGACACGCCGAGCGGTTCCTCACCGAGTTGCCCGGGTTGCGACTGATCGGCATCGACCGCGACCCGACCGCGCTGGACATCGCCCGTGCCCGACTCGCGCGTTTCGCCGACCGGCTTACCTTGGTGCAAACCCGGTATGACGGGATCGACACCGCGTTGGCCGAATCGGGCTATGGCTCAACCGAATCCATAGACGGAATATTGTTCGATCTCGGTGTTTCGTCCATGCAGCTCGACCGCAGCGAGCGGGGTTTCTCCTACGCGCACGATGCGCCGCTGGACATGCGGATGGACCCCACGTCAGAGCTGACCGCAGCCGAGATCGTCAACAACTATGACGAGGCCGCGCTCACCGACATCCTCCGCCGTTATGGCGAGGAGCGCTTCGCCCGCCGGATTGCGTCTCACATCGCCCGCCGGCGTGCGCGCACGCCGTTCACCTCGACCGCCGAGCTGGTAGAAGTTGTCTACCAAGCGGTTCCGGCACCGGCTCGGCGCACCGGTGGACATCCGGCCAAGCGGATATTCCAGGCGTTGCGCATCGCGGTCAACGCCGAGCTGGATGCGTTGGCGGGCGTGATGCCCGCGGCGCTGGACGCCGTGGCTGTCGGCGGACGCATTGTGGTGCTGGCCTATCAGTCGCTGGAGGATCGCATCGTCAAACGGGTGTTCGCCGAGGCCACCACCTCCAGCACACCATCGGATCTGCCGGTCGAACTGCCCGGGCATGCACCGCAATTCACGTTGCTGACGCGCGGTGCCGAACGTGCCGGCGACGCGGAGGTTGCGCAGAACCCGCGGAGCGCCGCGGTCCGACTGCGTGCCGTGCAACGCGTGCAACCGAAATCAGAGGCAGCGAGGAGGGGAGGCTCATGAAAGCCGAGCGCAAAGCGCAACCGCCCCGCGGCGGCGGTGATCGTCGGCGTGAGCAAGGCAACGCCTCCCGGAACGCGGCGCGTCGAACCGCCGACCCGGCGCCCGCGCGTCGCAAACGTCCACGCGCCGGGAAAGCCTCCGCCCCGGCCCGTGAGCCGCGAATGTCGCGATCCGCGCCGCAGACCACCCCCTTCTCCCGGCCGGTCGAGCGGCCCGCCCGCGCGAAGAACGCCAGCCAGGCGAAGGCGCGAGCGAAAGCACGGAAGGCCAAGGCGCCAAAGGTCATTCGTCCGCCTTTGCGAGAACGTCTGCGGGAACGTCTGCTCAACCGGCTGGCGTCGATCGACCTACGGCCGCAGACATTGGCGGCCAAAGTCCCGTTCGTGGTGCTGGTCATCGGGTCGCTGGGCGCCGGGCTCGGTCTCACGTTGTGGCTGTCCACCGCCGCCGCCGAGCGTTCCTACCAGCTTGGCAGCGCCCGTCAGCGCACCGAGCTGCTGCAGCAGCAAAAGGAAGCGCTCGAACGGGACGTCCAGGAGGCGCAGTCCGCGCCCGCACTGGCCGAGGCCGCTCGCGGCCTGGGGATGATCCCAACGAGGGATACCGCACATTTGATCCAGGATCCTGCGGGGAACTGGGTGGTGGTCGGTACCCCCAAACCGGCGCAAGGTGCCCCGCCGCCGCCGCTGAACAGCAAGCTGCCAGACGAAAAGCCGACACCGCCGCCCAATTCGGTTGAGGTGCCGACGCGGGTCTTGCCGGGCAACGGTGCTGCGCCCGTCCCGCTGACGCCCGGACCCGAGATGATGGTCGGCACCCCCGACGGTGCCGCCACGTTGGGCACCGAGCACATTCCTGCACCTCCTGGTCCTCTTCAGATA
>DASQRI010000088.1:0-5011 GCA_035642975.1 Mycobacterium sp. | reverse complement strand
TTTGTCGATGCTGCTGCGGCTACTGTGCGCCGCAGTCTTGACGGTCGGCGGCTTCACCACGGCGAACGGCAGCCCCGCCCGCGCTGCGGGATTCGAGAGCCTGATGGTGCCGTCGCCGTCGATGGGCCGTGACATACCAGTGGCCTTCCTGGCCGGCGGTCCGCACGCGGCGTATCTGTTGGACGGGTTCAACGCCGCACCTGATGTCAGCAACTGGGTGACTGCCGGAAATGGATTCAATACCCTTGCCGGTAAGGGGATTTCGGTGGTAGCGCCAGCCGGCGGCGCCTACAGCATGTACACCAACTGGGAGCAGGACGGCAGCAAGCAGTGGGAGACGTTCTTGTCCACGGAGCTGCCGGACTGGCTGGCCGCCAACAAGGGCCTGGCGCCTGGCGGGCACGGCGTTGTCGGTGTCTCGCAGGGCGGGTACGCGGCCGCGGCGCTGGTCACCTTTCACCCGGACCGATTCCATTACGCCGGATCGCTGTCGGGATTCCTGACGCCCGAACGCACCGGCGTGGACGGCACGATCACTGCTGCGCTCAAGCAAGGCGGGGCCGACAGCGACCACATGTGGGGTCTGCCCCAACTGGGTCGATGGAAATGGCATTCGCCGAACCAGAACATCCAGCAATTGGTAGACAACGACGCCCGGCTTTGGATTTACAGCCCGGGCAGCGGCGCCCCGACCGACCAGGGCGCGATGGCCGGCTACGGCGATATCTCCCAAGGGACCAATGCGCAGTTCTACTCACACTATCGAGACGTCGGCGGCATGAACGGCCATTTCGACCTGGGCCGTGGCGGCGGCAACGACTGGCCGGCCTGGGGACGCCAACTGGGCGCGATGTCCGCCGATCTCGCGGCGAACATCCGCTAGCGTCATGAGAAAGATGACATGCCATGACTGAGAAAGGCATTCGCCGCTTCGGCCGGACACTGTCGATGGCTGCCACCGCGCTGGTCGCCACGCCGGTCGCCGTTGCACTGGCGGCTCCCGGGGTTCCGGGAAATAACGACCGGCTCAACAACGGCATCGTCGTCAACGTCGACACCATCAAGAGGCAGGCCGGCTGCACCACCAAACTCAAGATCAACCCGCAGTTGGTGTCCGCCGCGCAGCGCCACACCGTCGATGTCCTCAACAACCCGAACCTCGACGGCGACATCGGGTCGGACGGTTCGACGGTGCAGGACCGGGCCCGCGCCGCGGCCTATAACAGCACGGTCGCCGAAACCGTCGCGATCAACCAGTCGCTGACCATCAATGACCTTGACGTCATGGGAAATTGGTACTACCGCCCCGACTACATGGCGATCATGTCGAACTGCGCCAACACCCAAATCGGGGTGTGGTCGGAGAACAGCTTCAGCCGCAGCGTCCTGGTCGCCGTATACGGGCAACCGGCATGATGATGAGCGTAAACATGCACAGAGACAGGGGACTTCGATGAAGCGCGGTATGTCGTTGGCCGTCCTGATCCTCGCCGCCACATTCAGCGGCGGCGCACCGGTTGCGCACGCCGTTCCGGCGCCCGACATTGAGTTCATCTATGACACCACCGTGCGCAAGCAGTACAGCTTCGCGAACACCGCGGATGCCATCAGCTACGCCCACGGGATCTGCGACAAGATCACCGGCGGCGCCAGCTACGTGCAAGTGATCGGTGATGTGAAAAACGATGTACGCCCCAACGACGAGTACTCGGCCAACTATCTGATCTCGAATGCGGTGAACATCTATTGCCCCGCCCAGATCTGGGCGCTGCGCAACTCCGCAGGGAGCTACGTGCCGCCGCCGCAGTAATGTGGCGGCTCGCAAAAACTACTGGTCGGCGTTTCCCAGGTCCGGTGCATACGAAGGCGGTGGGTAAACGCCCCGGAGCAGCCATGCGTACGCCGCGAAGCCGTATTGCAGCTCGTCGCTGGCGTCGTAGTCCGGGTTGGGATTCATCTGGCTAACCCTTCGTCGCAGAGCCTCGTCAACATCGTGGCCGTGCAGTTGAGCATATCGCGCTGCCGCTTCGGAGACCCGGCGAGCCAATCAGCCGCAGGTCACCACGACGCTTTCACGACGCCGCCCGAGTCGGAAGGCTTCGCGGCGCGGTGATTTTAAGGTTGCCCGCTCACCCGGGGATCCGACGGTAAACCATCACCCGACTCGCCGTCCGACGAAACCCCGGGCAATTTCACAGCTTTCATTAAGATTGTGGCGTGCGCCGATTGATCGCAGCACTGGTGCTGGTGGGTCTCACGGTGGCCTCATGCGGCTGGCAGCCGGCGGGAATGGCTTCGCAGAAGCCGGACACCTGCACCGACGCCGACGGACCGACGCCGGATACCGTGCAGCTTGCCATTGCCACCATTCCGGTCGCGACGCCCGGCTCGGGCTGGATCGAGGCCGCGCGTGGGCACACCGGCAACTGCCGGCTGTACTGGGTGCAGGTCAAGCCCAGTGCGGCGATAGCCTCCAGCCCCGCGCAGTTGCTGTTCTTCGACCACAACATTCCGTTGGGCACTCCCACGCCCAACCCCAAGCCCTATACGACCGTGCTGAACTCCACCGACGACGTGGTGACGGTTCAGTACCAGTGGCAGGTCGCCGGCGATTCCGTGTGTTGTCCCACCGGCGTCGGCACGGTGCAGTACCAGATCGGCGGCGACGGGAAGCTCGTCACCCGTGGAGCAGTGCCGAATCAGTAGACCCTGAATCCGGGGCGCCGGGCTCGGGCAGCTTCTCCGGATGCAGCATGTCGGCGTAGCGCAGCGGCTCGGGAATCCCGAATCCGTCGACCAAGGTCTCGGCGTACGGCCGCAACAATCGGCACCGGTCGTTGATAGCGCGAGTGACCGCTTTGGCGCGCTCGGTGGACAAGAACCGATGCTCGACGAACCAGGCTTTGTCGTCTTCGATCACCGACAGCGCGAACAGGTCACAGACCAGGCCTAGCACCTCGCGGGCCTCGTCGTCTTCGCACGAGTCGATCCCCGCAACGAAAGCCTCCAGCACCACCCGATCGATATGGGCGAGCGCGGCGTGCAGCACGTGATCCTGTACGGCGTTGAACGCGTCGAATGCTGACATCTCTTTGGATTTGCCCTGCAGCCGGCGCGCCACCGAGGCGATCATGTATTCCTCGCGGTCCTCAAACATTTTGACCTGGGTACCGCGGTTGAACAGGCTGCCTTCCTCTTCGTTGTCCTGTCGGGCGTCAACAATGGTCTGGATAATCGTCTCTGCCGCAGTACGTTTCAGTACCCGCTCACCGGCGAAGTTGGCCGCGAACCGCACCCACTCCACCGGGCTCATGCCCTTGATGTCGTCGGCGTAGGCGGTTAGTAGTTCCTTGGCGACCAGCTGGGTAAGCACGTGGTTGTCACCCTCGAAGGTGGTGAACACGTCGGTGTCGGCGCGCAGCGCGATCAACCGGTTGTCGGCCATGTAGCCGGCGCCGCCGCAGGCTTCCCGGGCTTCTTGGATGGCGCGAGTGGCGTGCCAGGTGTTGGCGGCCTTGAGCCCGGCGGCCCGCGACTCCAGTTCCCGTTGCTCCTCGGCGTCGGGGGCATCTGCCGTCTGCAGATCGTGACACCTGGCCACCAGCTCGTTCTGCGCGAACTGCAAGGCATACGAGCGCGCGATCAACGGGAAAAGCCGGCGCTGGTGCACCAAGTAGTCCATGATCAGCACCTCACCCTCGTCGTCGGGTGCACTGAACTGCTTGCGCTGCAACGCATAACGGGTCGCGATGTCCAACGCCACCCGCGCCGCGTTGCCCGCGCTGCCACCAACGCAGATCCGGCCGCGGATCAGCGTGCCGATCATGGTGAAGAATCGACGGTTGGGGTTCTCGATCGGCGAGCTGTAGGTGCCGTCGGCGGCTACGTCGCCGTATTTGTTCAGCAGGTTCACCCGCGGAACGCGCACCTGATCGAACACGATGCGACCGTTGTCGACGCCCGGCAGGCCGCCTTTGTACTGACAGTCCGAAGTCGTCACGCCGGGTAGGTCGTTGCCCTCGTCATCGCGAATCGGTACCAGCAGGCAATGCACACCGTGGTTGACCTGCTCGCCGTCCTCGGTGGTGAGCAGCTGGGCGAATACCGCTGCGATGGTTGCGGTTTCGGCGGCGCCGCCGATGTAGTCCTTGCGCGCGTTCGGAGTCGTGGAGTGGACGACGAACTCCTCGGTGGCAGCGTCATACGTCGCGGTCGTCTCGAGCGCCTGCACGTCGCTGCCGTGTCCGGTTTCGGTCATGGCGAAACAGCCGCGCAGCTCGAGGTTGATGATCTTCTTCACATACGCCTCGTGGTGGCGTTCGGTGCCCAGGTTCTCCACGGCCCCGCCGAACAGGCCCCACTGCACGCCCGCCTTGACCATCAGGGAAAGGTCTGACATCGCGAGCATCTCGATCATCGTGACCGCGGCCCCGACGTTGCCGTTGCCGCCGTGCTCTTTGCGGAAGCCGTCGTCGGCCGCCCCGGCGGCGGCCATGATCCTCAGTTGCTCGGCCACCTTGGTGCGGGCGATCACCGTGTTCGGTGTGTAGTGCGGACGGAAGATCTCGTCCGTCAACCGCTGCCGCATCTGGTTCTTCACGTCGCGCCAACGGCCGTCCAGCGAGTTGCGCAAATGTTCCGCGATGGTGGTCATACCCGACGGTAACCCGACGCTCGGAGCGCCGGGGTGCGCTCAGCGATGTCAGCCAATGGGTGCGCCCGCGTCCAGGCGTTACGATTCAGGCGCAATTCCTGAAACACCACGGCATCGCCCGGAGGGGCCAGCCGTCGACATTTGGGGCCTCCCACCAGCCAAATGAATAGTCCGTTAACGCAAGGTGGCTATTATCTGTCGCGCGGCCGCGTTTACGCGGTCAACGAAAGGTAGGTCATGGGCAACGTTCCCCGCGCCTTCAGCAAGGAGGGTGCGGTTGAGATGGAGGCCGTCGCGGCGGCCCTGCAGCCGAAATTCGCCTTGGCCGCCGGGCCGGAAAAGACGGTCTCGCACACC